>JAIBAJ010000145.1 GCA_019695265.1 Bacteroidia bacterium
CCAAAATCATTGAACTCAAACAACCTAAAATCGAAAAAGGACTAGTTTTCAAACTCAAGGCCATCAACTTTGAAACCGGTTCGAACAAAATGAAGGAATCTTCTTTCAATATCCTTGATAAAATGGCCGATATCCTCAAAGAAAACCCTAGCATGGTGATTGAAGTTGCAGGTCATACCGACAATGTAGGTGACGACCAAAAGAACCTCGTATTGTCTGAAAGCCGCGCCAAAACAGTGATGGATTACCTCTTGCAAAAAGGTGTAAACGCCAAACAAATGAAAGCAGTAGGTTATGGTGAAACACAACCTATTGCCGACAACAACACCGAAGAAGGCAGATTAGCCAACAGACGTGTGATGTTTACTGTCCTTGAATTCTAATTCTTACTTCACTCAAACATTAAACTAAAAGGAGCTTCAGGCTCCTTTTTGTTTTTAGGGGGATTGTAATTGGCTTGCCCATAATTATTAAGCACAAAACAAATTTATAAGTAGAAAAAACAATTTTTTGGATCAACAATAAGTAGAACTATTCTAAAAAAAAGAACCACCCAATAAGAAAAATAGACACAAGACATTGACCTTGAAGTTTTTACAAAAAAAATGAAACCGTAAGGGTTAACCCTTAATTAAATGAACCCAATAGAAATTCTTGAACAAGGAATCTATTTTGGAGATGATTTTTTAAGATACACTAATAAAAAATAATCAAAATATAAAAAACTACCAGGTAATGGATTGGACAATTGTGAAAAGATAATTCCTACTAAAAAAGAAAATCGCGGGTTTGGGCACCGAATCCTTCAAAGGAATAATCGAACAAGCAGGGGTTTTCCGATGAAAAGTAAAGGATAATAAAGTCAGGCTAAAGCTTGGTCATCCTGGATGAAAAAGTGCAAACAAAGAAATCAACACTAAAAATTCAATTTATATGAAAAAACAACTCCTTTTATTCTGCCTGCTCATGCTAAGTATCCTGGCAGGCCGGGCCCAACAAGCCGGAATCAACTGGGAAAGTCAGCAAACTGGCATTGACCGAGATTGGCGAGCAGTGACCTATGGTAATGGAATCTATGTAGCAGTGGCAAATGGCGCAAGCTCAACCTCAGTTATGACAAGCCCGGATGGAGCCAATTGGACCCTACGAAATGCATTTGGCCTAAATTGGAATTCAGTTACTTATGGCAACGGTTTGTTTGTGGCAGTTGCAAGCTCGGGTACTGGCAATCGGGTAATGACCAGTCCAGATGGAATTAATTGGACATCGAGAACCTCAGCAGCAGACCTAAACTGGCAATCAGTTACCTATGGCAATGGACTGTTTGTAGCAGTTGCAAGCTCTGGTACAGGCAATCGCGTAATGACAAGTCCGGATGGAATCAACTGGACCTCAAGAACCTCTGTTGCGGACAACAGCTGGAATGGAGTAACCTTTGGGAATAACCTGTTTGTGGCCGTTGCATCTGCTGGAACAATAAATAACAAGGTTATGACAAGCCCGGATGGAATTAACTGGACTGCTAGAACTCTTCCAACTGTCAGTGGAACCTGGAACTCCGTAACCTACGGTAATGGATTGTTTGTTGCAGTCGCTCCATCCGGTATTGTTGGAACCCGGGTAATCACCAGTCCGGACGGAATTAACTGGACACTTCGATCAACTCCTCTGGATGCACAATGGTGGTCGGTAACCTATGGTAACAACCTGTTTATGGCAGTTGTTAATTATGGCACAGGTGATCAGGTAATGACCAGTCCAAATGGAATAAATTGGACAACAAGAACAACTCCCTTTACCGGGGGTTTTATGGCAGTAACAAGTAACAACAACAACCAATTTGTAGTAGTATCGAATAATACACCGGGAAAATGTGTAATCTACAGCTCCAATGGAATAAATTGGACAACTGTTCAAACCACACCCGATTTAGGCTGGAAGAGTATTGCCTATGGCAATAACCTATTCGTGGCTGTAGCAATCAGTGGTACAGGCAATCGGGTAATGACAAGTCCGGATGGGATTAACTGGACAAGCAGATTATCAGCAGAAGATAACAATTGGTTTTCAGTAACCTATGGAAATGGGCTTTTTGTTGCGGTGGCCGCTTCGGGCTCAGGAAGCAACTGGATAATGACAAGTCCGGATGGAATTAACTGGACTAGTAGAACAGCACCTGCAAACTCCCCTTGGTATTCAGTAACCTATGGAAACGGATTATTTGTTGCTGTTGCATCAACTGCAACCGGAACCCGCGTAATGACTAGTCCGGATGGAATTAACTGGACGGGAAGGACCACTTCAGGAACCAACAATTGGAACGCTGTTGCTTATGGAAATGGGTTGTTTGTTGCTGTTTCAAATACCGGGGTAGGCAATCGGGTAATGACCAGCCCAGATGGAATAAATTGGACATCAAGAACTTCGGCTGCTGATAATAGTTGGACTTCGGTAACTTATGGCAACGGATTATTTGTTGCGGTGGCTTCCACCGGAACGGGTAACCGCGTAATGACCAGCCCGGATGGCATTAATTGGACTATTAGAACATCAGCAGCTAACAATGGATGGTTAAATGTTACTTATGCAAATGGATTATTCGTTGCTGTTTCAGGCTCTGGTATAGGTAACAGAATCATGACCAGTCCGGATGGCATTAATTGGACATCAAGAACATCACCAGCAGATAATAGCTGGCAGTCTGTTTGCTATGGCGCAGGAAAATTTGTAGCTGTTTCCACCAATGGTATAGGAAACAGAGTAATGACTTCAAGTGCTGCACCAATTGCTATACCTACATCCGTGAATGTTGGTACTTCTGATACATTTACATCTTTAACCAACGATGGCGGATTATTTCAAGCCATGGCACTTTCACCACTTACCGGAAATACCACTGTTAGCATCACCAGCGATCTTACTGAAACAGGCACTTATTCTCTTACAAAAAACGCATTGAATGGCTACAATTTAACCATAAAATCCTCTACAAATACTACACGGGTAATTTCTTGTTTGAATGGTGCAAAACCAATGATTACCATTGATAGTGCTGATGCATCTGATGTAACAATCAATGGAAGTATCAATGGAAGTGGTCAGTATTTAAGATTTATCTCTACCCATTCAACTCCTTCCAGTGGAAACCCTGTATTTTCTATAAAAAATGGCTCTCGTGTTTCTATTTCAAATTGCATAATTGAAAGTAATACAAAATCATTCACAACATTTGGAGTAGTAAATATAGGCGATGGAAATAACCAGGTAAGGCTTCGCACCAACGATATTCGTTCCTCAATGGGTTCGCCTGGAACCGTAGGTATTCCAGACTATTTGATTTATAGCAGTTCTTTAGGAAACAAAATTACCATTGGCGGTGATTCAAGTCAGCATGGAAATCGACTTTATGGTTTTTCATCTACTGGCATCTATCTTTTTAAATCGGCTGACAGTGCCTTAATACGCTACAACCATGTGTATCAGACTGGAAACATTGGTGGAAGCCATAGCTATATCTACCTAGCTTCCGGAAGTTATCACAATGTAAGTAACAACGCCATTTACCAGACTTCTGGAAATGCCCTTGGAAACATGTATGGAATTATTATTTCTACTAGCTCAGGAAATGGACATCGCGTACACTTCAATAGTATTGGTGGCGCGAATGAAAATCGAACCGGCGCTGCCATGTCGTTTGATTTTAACGGAGAACGGAATCCTATTTTCTTAACTGTTTCAAACACGGGTTTCTCCTCCATTCAAGGCAATTTAATTTCAAATATGGCTTGCCCAAATGTTGGCACACTGAATGGAATTAAAGCACAAGGAAATGTTCGTATTGGAACCGAAGTTGGAAATATTATTGGTGGTGGAACCTTGCCTTCTGATACCATGAATACTGCCTATGACAATGGCGGTATTCTAATCATGGGTGCAGACACCGCCATCATTGAAAACAACACTATTGGAAATATTAATTTCTGGAAGTCTAGTTCAGGAAGACTCGGTGGAATAGTTTCCTTTCAGGGCGCATTCGTTAGGATTAGAAAAAACACCATCCGCGACCTTACTAGTTACAGCACAGACCAGGGAATTACCTATTTCCCGGTAGGTATTAGCTTGCAAAATGGTGCGAAAGCAGGTTCTGTAATTGATAGTAATGTTGTATATAACATTAACAGACAAATCCCAGTTACAGGACCTGTAAACAACTCTTATGTGATAGGGATATTATCAAAAGGAACAGCTACCAACCTTAGCATCGCAAACAATTCAATTTACAATATCCGTAATTTCTCAACTACAACAGCAAGTGATTGTGGCAAAGCAGTCGGCTTGTTGATCGATGGAACAACAAACAACAATGTTACCATTAGCAATAACCAAATTTCCCTTGCCAACAATACAGGTAACGAGGTGGCTGTTTTCGGCATTCTGGATATGGCTTCTGGTTCAAATTTCCCAACTAACCGTTTTTTCCACAACACCGTTTATGTAGGTGGGTCAAACAACGCAGGTGCCTTACCTAGCTATGCTTTTTACCGCGATGCCTTGAATTCTAAGGTTACCTTAAAAAATAATATTTTCTTTAACGAACGCAGCGGGGGAACAGGAACAGGATTTGCTTTAGGAATAAAATCAAGTACGAATTTTGACCCGGGTGTTTCAAATTACAATGCCTTGTTCAGTGCTCAGGATACCTTAAGATTCGATTATCTGAATGTGCCTTATGGTATCAATGGATTTATCACGAATAGTTTAAACGATTCAAATTCCCTTTCATTAAGCACTGCAACGCATTCCGGTGCAAGCCTATTTACAAACATTTCAAGCGGTAATCTTAGCATCCTGGCAGCAAAAAGAAGTTTAATTGCAGGCAAAGGAACTCCAATTTCTCTAGTAACATCCGATGTTATTGGAACAACTCGCTCAAGCACTTCCCCAACCATTGGCGCATTTGAATACGCAACAGGGCCTTCTGTTTCAGTAAGTGGGTTACTGTCTTCATTTGCAGCTTGTGCAGGCTCTGCCTCAAGCCAACAAAGCTTTACGGTTAGTGGCTCTAACTTAACTGCCGATATAACGATTACAGCTCCAACTGGTTTTGCAATTTCTACCAGCTCCGGAACCGGATTTAGCCCAAGTGTTACGCTTACCCAAATTTCCGGAAGCGTTAATGCAACTACCATCTACATTCGTATGACCAGTTCTGCAAGCGGCTCGCCCTCTGGTAATGTCACCTGCACTTCTACCGGTGCTACAAGCCAATCGATTGCTGTTAGCGGAACTGTAAATGTAATTCCAACCATTGCACTTGGAACCATCAATTCTGTTTTAACGACTGCTACCTCATTTACCATTCCCTACTCCGCTACAACCGGTTCTCCTAATGAATACAGTATTGCTGCCGGTTCTCTGGGAGCTATGCCAAATTTCAGCCCTGTTGTGAATGCCGCACTTGGAAGCAGTCCAATTCAAGTTACAATTCCTGCAAGTACTGCAAGCACTTATAACTTCTTGCTTGTGGTAAAAAACAGCAACACAGGCTGTCAAAGTAATCCGATTCCTGTTTCTTTAACTGTTGGAGAACCCGCCCCAAGCATCTCCATCAGTGGTTCACTAAGCGCATTCACTGCATGTGCAGGTTCTCCTGCCGACCAACAAACCTTTAGTGTTGGTGGAACTTACTTAACCGCAAACATCGTCGTTACTGCTCCGGCTGGTTTTGAGGTTTCAACCACATCTGGTTCCGGGTTTACCCAAAGTTTAAACCTGACTCCAAGTTCAGGTACTGTTCCTACAACAACCATTTACACAAGAATGGCAGCTTCTGCAACTGGAACACCTTCTGGAAATATAACCTGTACTTCTAACGGTGCCGGACAGCAATCTATCGCTGTTTCAGGAACAGTAAATGTAGTTCCTACAATAACTTTTAATGCTATTATTCCAGTTTCGGATACTTCTACCTCATTCAAACTTACCTACACTGCTACAACCGGTAACCCGAACGAATTCAGCATCAGCACAGGTACCCCAAATGCTATGACAGGCTTCTCAGCAATCAGTAATGCACCATTAGCTGCTAGTCCAATTGCAATTCCGATGCCTGTTAGTGCTCAAGGTGATTACAACTTCAACCTTACTTTAAAAAACACAACAACAGGTTGCCAAAGCAATGCTATTCCATTTATTGTAGCTGTAGCACCTCCAGGTCCAACGCTTAGCCTTTCCGCTTCTTTCGACCCCTTCTCTACCTGCCAGGGTACTGCTTCTTCTGCACAACAGTTCACCGTTGGTGGTATTAATCTAAGCGGTGATATTACTATTACTGCTCCCGCTGGTTTTGAGGTTTCTTCAACACTTGCTTCGGGCTATGCCGCAAGTCTTAAGCTCACTCCAGTTTCGGGTATCGTTGCTGCTACTACCTTGTATCTCCGTATCAACAGCTCAGCAACC
>JAIBAJ010000146.1 GCA_019695265.1 Bacteroidia bacterium
CTCTGCTTTGGCTTTCTCCAAGGCTAGTTTTTGAGCCGTTTGGATGGAATCAGCTTTGGCTTTTTCCTTAGCCAGACGAGCTTCTTCTGCTTTCTTCTTCGCTTCCTCTGCTTTGGCTTTCTCCAAGGCTAGTTTTTGAGCCGTTTGAATAGAATCTGCTTTGGCTTTTTCCAAGGCTAGGCGAGCTTCTTCTGCTTTCTTCTTTGCTTCCTCTGCTTTGGCTTTTTCCAAGGCTAGTTTTTGAGCCGTTTGAATCGAATCAGCTTTGGTTTTTTCTTTGGCTAGACGAGCTTCTTCCGCTTTCTTCTTCGCCTCCTCTGCTTTGGCTTTTTCCAAGGCTAGTTTTTGAGCCGTTTGGATGGAATCAGCTTTGGCTTTTTCTTTGGCTAGACGAGCTTCTTCTGCTTTCTTACTGGCTTCCTCTGCTTTGGCTTTCTCCAAGGCTAGCTTCTGAGCTGTTTGGATGGAATCGGCTTTGGCCTTATCAGAGATTTGCTTCAACAATTCGGCCTTTTCCTTCAGTAATTTTTCTTGTTCGGCTTTTAATTTAGCCTCTTTTGCTGCTTTTTCATTCTCCAAGGCTAGCTTTTCCGCATTGGATGTTTCGGTTGGTTTTGAATTTACCTGATTATTTTTTAATTTAGCTGTTACCGATAAATCACTATATGCCGAACCAAGAAATTTACCTGGATTTTCTTTTCTATCTACTAACAGGCTGAGCGCTTGTTCGGTAGTTAGGAAACCATCCTTTTCTTTATTTTTAGGGCCAAGGCCTTTATCTTCCAACACTTTAATTCGTTCCCCATTATCTACCTTTTCAAATTGAACCTCTTGAGTAAAGGTCATATTACCCATGGCATTATTAGTTGAAAGGTCAAACGCTTGTGGGGCGGCTCCTACAGGTTCATAACTTAGGGTTAAATTTTTTCCGGCCGGAATGATGATGAGGTATTCACCTGTGCTAGCGTTCGAGTTATAAACGCCTAGCAATTCCCCAGTTTCTTTTTCAAAAACCCTAACCGAAATTCTCTTTTTTGAGGCGTCTTTAAGGTCTTTAAATTCCCCTTTGATGAACACCATATTCTTAACATTTTCTGGTCCTTGGATTTTATAAACCTTGGTATAACCCGGCTTAGATTCACGTTTAGATGCAAACCAGGCAAAATCTTCCATTAGGTCGGTGACATAGAAAAAATCCTCATCTGGGGAGTTCACCGGAGATTCCATATTGATTGGAGGGGAAAAACTTCCTTTCTCATCACTATAAAATGATTTAAAAATATCGGTACCACCCATAGAAGAACCGGAGTTAGAGGTAAAGTAAAGTGTTTGGCTCTTTTCTGAAAAGAAAGGAAAATCTTCGTCGTAAGGGGAGTTTACGTTGTTATCAAGTAAAATTGGCAATCCCCACTCGCCTATGGGCAATTTTTTTCTGCAATAGATATCTTTACCTGTAATATCCTTTTCCCCGTAGCTGGAATAATAAACTGTTTGAAACTCGGGTCCAACCACCATGAAAGAATTAAAATTCCGCTTAATATCCAGTTCAGATTTAAAATTTTGAGGAACCGGAATTACTCGTGCTTTAAGAGAACTAAGGTCAAATTGTCGGTAAAATTCGGCTTCCAGGCTTTCATTAGCTGAAAGAGGAGACAAGGATTTTCCAGGCAGGTAGAACATTTTGGCCCTTCGGCAGCGTTCCTGCAACCAAGCCGCATTTAAGGGGTCAACTTGTCCGGGAGCGAGTTTTGATTTATACACATCCAACGTTTGGATAGCTTCATCAAATTTATAAAGCAGGTGAAGGTTTTTTGCCAGAAAGTAAAAAGCTCTGGAATCAACTGTAGGGGTTTTACAGGCACCTTCAAGGTATTTCAAACAGCGTTCTTTATCTGAATCATTAAACAACAAGCAAGTACCGAATTTAAAGAGGTAGTCTGCATCGTTTGGGTGATTAGACAATAATTGAGAGAACAACGGTTGACTGTTTTGATAATCACCGGCGTTGAATAACTTATTGGCTTGTTTTATTAAATCTGCTTCGCTTTCAAAGTTGGTTTGAGCCATAGACAATTGCCACAGCAAAACATGGGCTAACAACAACAAACACCTTCCTAATTTCCTCATTTTGGGAGCCACTTATTTTTTTCCTAAAGTTTGCGAATATAGGCCAAAAACCAAACTGACAAGAAGGGTATTTTCCTGAATTTTTAACAATCAAAATTCCAAAAAGGAAGTGCTGAGTTAAGACCTTTACCAGCTCAGAAATATTGATAAAAAATCCCAACCGTGACTTAAAAACATACTTCAAACCCAACCCATTGGAGTATTACATCAAACCAAATAAGAGGACTAAACCAGCGGACAACTAACCCAAATTGGCAGGAGATTAAGCTAAAATTACATATTAGAAATACCAACTAAGATTACTAGAAAACCTACTAACACTTGTCTTAAAACGTAGTTAAAAATTTCTTTTGAGAATTTTGGGTTAATTGTATTTCTAAGCCTCCTAACGATTTATGATGCAGATTTTGGGTTGAAATGGGCTAAATGGGCTTGCACCATCGGGCAACGATTGAGGCAAGTAGCCCACAGGACAGCGATGGCGGTAGCCGAGCTGGACGAGGACTACAGCCGAAAGCGTGACCTTTTTGCCGTTAATAAAACTAGGACTTAGCAAACTCTTAGTGGCAAAAAGGGGCCCGCATAATACAATTAAAACTTAATCATCTTACCCAAAAGCATTAAGACAATCAGGAGAGATAGAATAAGGCTAGCCTTTGCCAAATAATCGCCATGTTTGGTATAGAAAGTCAACTCCTGATTTTGATTGATAGAGGCCTTTATTACAGCGGGTTTCCAAAAAGGAGTTGCTTGGGTAATTTCACCCTTTTGATTAATGAAACAAGAAGTGCCAGTATTTGCCGATCGGGCCACACTTCGGCGATGTTCGATAGCACGAAGACGGGCATAACTACAATGTTGTTTATACCCTGGAGAATCGCCCCACCAGCCATCGTTAGTAATGATAAAAATTAAGCCTGCACCATTTTTAACATACTCGCCTACGTATTCGCCGTAGATGGATTCGTAACAAACCACGGGGGCGATTTTTTGTGCGACATTGGAGGGATTGGAAAACACGGTACGCTCGTCTTGAACGCCCAGGCTACCGCTCATTCCACCCAGGTTAAAAGCAATTTCTTCGAGAGGTTTTAACAATTTAGGGAAAGGCATTTTTTCCACACCCGGAACCAACTTTGATTTGTGGTAAATTTGAATTTTGCGACTGGAATCAATTTGTGAAGCCGTATTGTAGGCATCGTAGGAATCACCTGATTTCGAGGTCCTCGCAGTATTGGAAAGTTTTTCATTGGTTCCATATTTTCGGTAGGAAGAAATCCCTACCACCACTTTAACCTGGGGATAGGCCTTAATAAAACGTCGAATCATTTTAATACTTTCATAGGATTCGATATCATTTTCGATGATTCCTTCGATAAGTGCCGTTTCTGGTCCGACCAGGTATTGGGTTTGCGGAGTTATTTGAGATTCACCCAATTTTAGCAATTTAATGAGTTGTTCTTGAGCTGTCATCCCATCAAATTTTTCGTTATACGGGTCGATATTAGGTTGTACTACAACCACCTCGACCGGGTTTGACTTTTCAGAATAGGAATAAAATAGGGCATAAGAAATGCCAATTGGGATTAGAACCAATGCCAGGGCGGCTAGGAGGTATTTCATGCGGAAAAGGCTAGGATTTGGCAGCCAATTTGTTGAAGAATTCAGACCTTGAACAACCAATATATTTACCAACCAAACCCAAACCGTTCCACCCATAAAGCCGGTAAATTCATACCATTGTATCCATTGAAAATATTCAGAGAAAGCATTTCCGAGAATGAGCCAGGTCCATGACAAATCCCAGTCTTGGTGAAGGAATTCGTAGCTCATCCAGAAACAGATCAAAGCAGTATAACCTATGATTGTTCCAAGTCTTTTGCGAACTGCATGAAACATAGCAAAAAAGAAAGCCATGAAGAGGGAATTGAGGGAAAAGGCCATAATACCACCGAAGGCGGTGGAATAATAAACCCAATAGGTTGTTAGCACGTTCCAGATAAGGAAAGTGATGTAACTATGCCCAAAGACATTCCAGGAAGAAACCCCCTGCTTAGTGAGAAAATGTTGTTCGACGCGTAAGAGAGGGACAAAAGCTATAAAAATAAGCGGAGCAAAACCATTGTGAGGCCAGGCAAGGGAAAGCAGAATTCCTGATAGTACCGAAAGCAGGTAAAGAGAATAAGTTTTCACGGAGCGAAGATAGGAATAGGAGCAATGTACCTTTTCTTATTTCTTTTTATACAGACTATAAAGGTTATCCATTCCCAGTTGAACAATTAAAAATTGAAGCTTCTTTATTTCATCCTCAACAAATTTAAGGTAATTATTGGCGCCGAAGTGATCTCCATCTGCATTATAAATCAAAAGGTTGGGATTGGTATTGACAGGGTTTTGCTTCAAGGCTTCTCTATATTTCAAAACTTGCAAATAATTAACATTTAAATCATTAAGAGCAGTTTGGAATAAAACTGAAGGATAGACTTTCTGCTTATCAATGGTATAAATAGGTGAAATCTCCATCAGGAATTTTACATCCTCTTCTGTTTCGAGTTTGCCAAACTCTTCCTGAATAATAAACCAGGTGGTATCTGATTGCGTGACCAATAAATCAGAGACGCCCACATCGGAAATTACGGCCTTCATAAGTTCCGGTCGGCGATTTGCTACCATATTTACTAACCATCCTCCATGTGAACCACCACTAATTGCAAGTCTTTCATTTCTAGTTACACCGGTTTTAATCAAATATTCAGCCGCATATATAAAATCATTTATACAGGTGTTCTTTTTCTTGCCCTTGGTTGATTCATACCAATCCAATCCCAAATCGGCTCCACCCCGAATAGCAGGAAATGCCAAAACACCTCCTAACTCCATCCAGGTTGTATGTAATTCATCAAAAAATGGATCAGAATCAAACCCAAACCCTCCGTAACCATACAACAAAACCGGAGCATTCCCATCTCTTTTCAAACTATCCTTGTAACAGATATACATCGGAATTTTCAAGCTATCGTAGGAATAATATTCCTCATAATCAGTGTGGTATTCCTTGTTAGAGAAGTGAATCTGACTTGGTGCCAACCAGGAACCTTCCAAGGTATTCTGATTAATTAAATAAGTAGATTCAGGCAAATTAAATGAGGTAACCCTTAAACTAATATAATCTTCCCCTTGCCCACTTTTTAAGTCGGAAATCTTATAACCAACAGGAAAATTAAGCATATTGACCAACTTCCCTTCAAAATCCATCACCAATATGGAGTAGCTTCCTTTAAAATAATACAATCCAAAAATTCTATTGTTGGAAAACAAAGCCTCCTTAAGAACCATAACATTGGCTGGTACAACTACCCTACCTTGATTCAAACCCATTTCCGGATCGATGGCGATTATGGAAAAAGTGGGAGATCCCTTACTTGTCCTAAGTAATATCTCCTTGCCATTAGAACCCAAAATATCCAGACTTTGATCAAATTTAATCTGATTTAAATAAATTAATGAAAGTTGTGGATTGGTTATTGAATCACAGTTCATGGAATAAATCCCAAATAGTTTCTTACCTTGGTATAGGATATTATCGCCAATGAAAAGCCTGGAGGTTGGTTCATCCAGGAACATTTTAAATTGATAAGGATAATACAGGTCGGCATTGAGATAAACTTGTACATCATTTTTCGAATTGGACTTTATTCGGTGATACATAACCCGAGTTTGGCGTTTCTCTTCCACTAGTTTCCTTCCTTTCAATTCAAAAAATTTGGTATAAAAAAAGCCTTTCTTATACCAAAAAACACTTGGGTTATACAGGAAGTCAATCTTATCCTTCAAAACTTCCAACTTCTTCAAATCCAAAATCCGAATAGAATAAATTTTGGCATCAACCAATTTGATTTTTATCGCCAACAGGGATTGGTCTCCAGAAATAAAAAGTTCCTCAATTTCTGGTTCAAATCCTGAAATTACGCCTAAATCATTCGTATTAAATACTATTTTTTTTTCTTCATCATTGGGCGATTTACACATCACCAGTAACTTACCATTTCTAATAATCTTAAAAAAATAATCTCCTTTTTGTATATAATGATAGGATTTACTGGCACTTACATTCCTATAAACATCAAATAATTTTTTCTGAAATTTATAATTCTTAAAATAGGAATTCAGTTCCTCTTTGTAGTGGTCGGGAAAAACTGGACAAGTTGAAACAAGACAACAAATTCCTAATTTTCCAAAATGAAACGCGAACGAAGAAAATTCACAAACAGCTTCAAGACCGAAGTTGTCTTAGAAGCCTTAA
>JAIBAJ010000147.1 GCA_019695265.1 Bacteroidia bacterium
TCCTTTCAAGTAGCATAGGGTTTCTGCTAGGGTTGATCATTCTTGTCAAGGTTTCTATTGTTTGGCTTTTGCCTGCGTTTATGGCAGGAGTTTGGTATGCCCGTCCGGGAGAAGTAAAAATTCCCAGAGTAGCAGTTGTTCCTTTATGGCTTGTTCCGGCAGTATTGGTTGGGCTGTATTTTATAGGGTTCTATTGGCCATATCGGGAAAGCTTTGTGCAGCAAAGTCAATGGATGGCCTTAACCTTTCCCAACTTAACCGAAACCTTAAACCTTCGTCGAATAGCATTTTGGTTATTTCATTTTATACAAGTTCCGTTTTTTCAAAATCCTTCCATTTTTTTAGGATGCGGTTTGGTTCTGTTAAAATGGAAACAGGAAGGATGGAATCCTGGCGCTTACCTGGTTACCATTCTTGGTTTGGTAGTGCTTAATTTGCTGGGAGATGGCAGTGAGCGTAGACTGGTTTTCTTCTTGCTTCCCCTGGTATTGATTTTAGGACAGGCTCCGGCCTCCCACTTTAAACCGCTCCCGGCTTGGATGCGACTTATTCTCTTGGTTTTTATGGGTGGCAATGTCTATTATTTTTTGTTTGAACATGGAGAGCCGTGGAATTTTGGCGGGTTAACTACCCCGGTAACACTTGTGTTTTGTTTGGTTCTTTTTGCCGGTTTGGGGTTTAACCTGTTTCGCAAACGTAGGCTTTCCTCGACTGATTTGGTGGGACAATTTTTTACTATTTTCTATTTTGTTTTTTCTTTTTTATGGTGTTGGAGCTCCTTGCAGTCCTTTTTTCAGTCCTTCCCTCTACCTGTTTTTAATCCAAACCTTATCCCTTGTCTAGCTTTGGTTTGGGCCTTGGTGTTGGGTGGGGCTTGGTTTGGAAATCGAGTTTGGTTTAGGTATGTTTTTGGACTTTGCCTGGTTGTAGGGCTAGTGTTGCAGGGGTATTATCACTTCAACCCCGGTTACCACCGAAAATCGCTTGGGCAAAAACTTCGTCCTTTGTTGGAAAAACAGGTAGTGGCAGGGCCTAATTTGGCTTTTGGAATGCATGTGTATGGAAATTTTACCCCATTGTATCATTCGGATATAAGTCCGGGCTATGAATCCATTTACGTTCCTGAATGGAGGGTAGCCGATTTTTACCTGGAAGTCTATCCGGCTTTTGGCAAACCCCACGACCCATTGGTAGCTGTTTCTGAATTGGTGAATGTTGGAAAATCGGTTGAGGAGGTTTTTAGAGATAGTTTATACCACGGAGCCAATCGACAGGTTGTGGTAGTGTATGATCTTCGAACCCCGGCCCGTTGGGATAATTAGAAATAATAAAGGCTTGTTTCATCTGTAGACTTAATTTGGCAGCGTGGAAGTATTCTCCAAACTAGGCAAGTTTTTAGCCACTCACTTTTTAATTGCTTTGGCCGCAATGAGCCTGGGTCGTTTGGTGTTTTACCTTTGTAATTACTCCTACTTTTCGCAACTCCAATATCCGGAACTTGCTCAGGCTTTTCTGATAGGGCTACGTTTCGACACCTCGGCTATCTTTATTTACCTTAGCTTATTCTTTGTGTTGGCCTTTCTTCCAATAGTGCACCGAAACAAATTGGCCGGAAGAATTCATTTGATTTTGTTTTCTGGGATTCTTGGATTTATGACCCTGCTTAATTTAATTGATTCAGGTTATTACCAATTTGCTTATGCCCGTTCCACATTTGGATTATTCAAGTTTCTTCTGATTAGTGACGATGTGGCTCATTTTGGCCCTCACCTCTTGCTTGATTTTTGGTATTTGTTTGCAACCTGGTTTGGCATGCTTTGGTTAATTATAAGAATTTCCAAAAGGGCTCAAATCACTCATTTGCCGGCCTTTCAGAATTGGAAAAACTATGTAGCCTGGGCACTTTGTTTCGTTTTGTTTTCCGGTTTATTGGTAGTTGGAGTAAGGGGTGGTTTTCAATACCAACCTTTAATTTTGATGGATGCAGGCTCTCAACGAATAGCGCCTTTAAGCCTGAACACACCCTATACGGTCATGTGGACGGTTGAAAAGCAAGAATTGAAGGACCCGGCTTATTTTAGTCCCTCCGTAGCACGGAATTATTTTTCAGCCCTTCACACCGGACAAGCAGAGTCTGCCGGCAAACCGCTGAATGTGGTGGTAATTGTCGTAGAAAGTCTTTCAAAAGAATTTGTGGGCTACTTGAATCCTCCGGTTACCTATACTCCATTTTTGGATTCTCTGTGTGAACATAGTTTGGTTTTTACCAGGGCATTTGCCAATGGACGAAGGTCGATTGAAGGAGTTCCGGCTATACTTAGCAGTTTGCCAACCATGCTCGACAAGGCAGTCATTATTTCCAATTACAGCGGCAACCGATTTACCAGCCTAGCCAATTTATTGGGTGAAAAGGGCTATACCTCCGCCTTTTTTCATGGAGCCAGAAACGGTAGCATGGCCTTTGATTCCTATTGCAAAAAAGTGGGCTTTCAATACTATTTTGGGTTGAATCAATATCCAAACCAATCCGACTTTGATGGCAGTTGGGGTATTTTTGATGAGCCTTATTTGCAATATGTCAACACCAAACTTTCGGGTTTCAAACAACCTTTTTTTGGAACGGTTTTCACCCTTTCATCTCACCATCCTTATGCCTTACCCAAGGGCTATGAAAGTTTGTTTCCGGAAGGAACCATGCCTATTCATAAAACCGTTCGTTACACCGATTTTGCCCTGAAGCAATTTTTTAAATCGGCCCGAAAAACCGATTGGTTTGCAAACACCTTATTTGTTATCACGGCCGATCATGCCACCACCTCCGACCATCCTTATTTTCAGAACCGGATAGGTTCTCTGAGTATTCCGGTTATTTTTTATTCGGAGGCTTTGAACTTGCAAGGGAAAAATGCAACTGTAATTTCTCAAACCGATATAATGCCCAGCATACTTAGTTTGCTAGACTATAATCAACCGTATGTGGCATTTGGGCAATCGGCTTTTGATACAAGTTCAGTACATTTCTCTGTTTCCAAAAACGATCATTTTTATCAAATCATTGAAGGAGAATACTTGTTGCAATTTAATGGAGAAGAAACCGTGGGATTTTACAATTTGAAGCTTGATAGTATGCTAACCAAAGATATTCAGCCTGAAAAAAGAGTCGAACAGAAAGTACTGGAAAACCATTTAAAAGCCTACATTCAAGAGTATAACCGCCGGCTTATACTAAACACCACAGAATGGAATCCGGGGTTGGAAAAAAACCAACCCTAGAAAATCCGGTATAATTTTGTATAATACCGAATGGACATTATGTTTAGTCCAATTTTATGTATTAATTTTTCTTGAGAAAATTGGACTAACACCGATTGCAATTCTGTAATAGACCAAATAGGCTAAGCCATAATTGGTCTAAACAGCTTTTGCATCGGCATTTACCAATGTTGCAAATGCCGAGGATAAAAATAAATGATTCCAGGAGGCCTAAGCGAACTGGAATCATATTATTTTTCCTCTCGGTATAATTTTCGAAATAGTTTGGGACTATTTCTCAAATAACATTGGTATAACATTCTGTATCCTCGGTATTTACCAATCTAAATTTATAAAAATCCTTTGGACTATTTATAAATTAAAATTGGTATAATTGGGTACAAACTGGGTTTCCTGAACTATTTTCGCATTTCGAAATCCATGAATTACAACACTCCCCTGTTTTGCATTTCCCCGGTTGACGGACGATACAGTCGTCAAACCCGCGAATTGTCGGCCTTTTTCTCCGAATTTGCTTTAATGAAATACCGGGTGAGGGTTGAAATGGAATATTTGCTGGCGCTTAGTGAGGAAAAGGGTTTAGGAATGGAGCCTATTCCGGAGCATAAGGCTTTAGCCTTGAGAGAGGTGTATCAGAACTTTTCAGAGGCTGATGCGCTTACAATCAAGGAAACAGAAAAAACAACCAACCACGATGTAAAGGCTGTAGAGTATTTTGTAAAGGATCGCCTGGAAAAATTGGGTTTGGGCCGGTTAAAGGAAATGGTTCATTTTGGTTTAACTTCTCAGGATGTAAACAATACTGCGATTCCGCTCAGCATGAAAGAAGCTTGTACCCAGGTTTACCTTCCTGCACTAGACAAACTAATTCAGGCCATTGAAACCAATGCTCATGATTGGATTTCGATAGCCATGTTGGCTCGTACCCACGGACAACCGGCATCGCCTACTAAGCTAGGCAAGGAAATGATGGTTTTTGTTGAGCGTCTGCAAGCCCAACGTAACCAGTTAATTCAGGTTCCTTATTCGGCTAAGTTTGGAGGAGCAACCGGGAATTTTAATGCCCATTCAGTGGCCTATCCTCAGGTAGATTGGGTTAATTTTTCCAACTATTTTGTCAATACTACCCTGGGTTTGAGCCGGTCTCAAACCACTACCCAAATTGAACATTACGACAATGTGGCCGCCTGGTGTCATGCGTTGGAACGTATCAACACCATATTAATAGATTTTTCCCGCGACATTTGGACTTACATTTCCATGGATTATTTCAAGCAGAAAATCAAGGAAGGTGAAGTGGGTTCGTCGGCAATGCCGCATAAAGTAAACCCGATTGATTTTGAAAATGCTGAGGGTAATTTGGGGATTTCCAATGCTTTGTTGGTGCATTTGGCCGCTAAGTTGCCAGTAAGTCGTTTGCAACGCGATTTGACCGATAGCACGGTGTTGCGTAACATAGGAATGCCGTTGGCTCATACTTTGATCGCTTTTAAGTCTTTGTTGAAAGGCATTGACAAGTTAATTGTAAACGAAGAAGCCATACAAGCCGATTTAGACGACAACTGGGCGGTGGTAGCCGAGGCCATACAAACCGTTTTGCGCAAAGAGGGAGTTCCCAACCCTTACGAGCAGCTCAAGCAACTGAGCCGAACCAATAAAAAACTGGGCCAAGCCGATTTCGAACAATTTATTGATAGCCTAAGCATCTCGGCAGAGCTCAAAGCTCAGTTAAAGGCAATAACTCCACAAAGGTATACGGGGGTGTTTTAAGGGGGTGTCGGAAGTCCTGAGTTTTCTGAATTTGAGCGGTTCTACAGCGATTTTCCATGCATTAGAATTTTAGTATAAAAAATGGACGGTATTTTTCATTTAACCCTTTTCAAGGAAAGATAGATTCCAATCATTATTTTGTGTTCAATTTCACCCTCCTATGTCCTTTTCATCAGACCATACTCTAACCATTATCGAAACCATGGAAAACTATATTTCCAGCGTAAGACCTTCGCCTGAAATAAGATCCAAGTTGGATCTGGGTTACGAAATCTTGGACCAATCGGTTATTCTTTTTGAAATACGCCCTAGATGGAGAAATCCGGATGAAATTATACATATTCCGTATGCCAAGGCCTCTTTTGTCAAAAGTAAAAATCTGTGGAAGGTTTATTGGATACGTGCAGATAGAAAGTGGTATCCCTATGATCCTAAATTAACTGTGAAGAAACTCCAGGATTTCCTAAATTTGGTCGATCAAGATAAATATCATGCATTTAAAGGCTAATTTGTAAATTTACCAAACTTTTTTACATTAACCATGCAACAGCCAACACCTGCACAATTAAAAGAAATCGCTGAGCAACTTTCTATGGGATTTAGAGCGTTTATGCACAAAGAGAAGGATGAATTCCTCTTTTTTCCGGATAGAATGCAATACATGGATGAAGACTTTAGCGCCTGGCAGCAAGAAATTGATAAGGTTGAAGAAAATCCTGACGATTACATAGAAATAGAAAAATGGACTTCCGAAGATGCCTTCAGAATAATGAGCGATTTTGCTGAAGAGGTAAAACAAATAGACTTAAAAAACAGACTTTTTCAGGCCTTAAATAATCGTAAACCATTTCGGGGGTTTCGATTTATTGTCGATAACCACGGTGATCTGCGTGAAGATTGGTTTGCTTTTCGGGATAAAAGACAACAAGAATTTGTAAGAAGGCAATTTTTTACGGATTTCGAAGAGCAGGATTAACAAGACCGAAGCCTTTTTGCAGTTGGAACCAAGATGAAGGTAGTAAGATGGGTTGACATGGTCGTTGGGAGGAGGGCATTAATTCTATTCACCCGGATGCTGTTATCCCCTCGGGCAACGATAGAGGCAAGTAGCCCACAGGACACCGACGGCGCTAGCCTAGGGGGACGAGGACTACAGCCGATAGCGTGACCCGAACGCCCATACCTATTACTGCCCGGGGTTGCATTAACCTTTTTTGGGCGGTAGGGGGCCCGCCAAATAAATAACTAAAAAAAACTGCCGAAAATCAGTTCCATTAATTTCATTAAATTTCCAATTCATTGTCTAATTTCGCCTCCCGAAAATTAATTCCACACATTCAT
>JAIBAJ010000148.1 GCA_019695265.1 Bacteroidia bacterium
ATGCAATTTCCTTATTGGGCGGAAGGGGGCCCGCAACATCCAAAAATTTAAAATAAAGTAGGTAAATTACCAAGCTAGGGTATTAACACTTGAAATTTATAGCTTACCTTCATGCCAAATTTTGCTGCTTCAACAGCCTTTGTAAACCTCAATTTTGCATGGAAAATATGTCCAAACCAAGGATTTTTAAAAACCTTCAAACCAATGAAGATTTTTACAAATTAGGTTATGTTTCTTTTCCATTGTTCGATGCTCGCACGGTTGCTGAATTAAAGGCTTTTTACAAGGAAAATATCGAAAATAACCAAAAAGGACAAAGCAAAGATTTATTTCATACCACCAGCAATACCAACGATCGCGACCTGATAAAAAAAGTGAGTGGATTTATAAAACCTTACTTTGAAAAGGCTTTGGAACCGCATCTACATGAATGTAATTTAACCATTTCCAACTACTTGGTTAAAGAATCGTCGCCCAAATCGGCCGTTAGTCCACACATGGATTGGTCCTTTGTTGACGAAGATAAATTTACCTCGTTTAACGTTTGGGTTTGCCTGGACGACGCCGATTACAAAACCGGAAATTTGCAGTTTATTCCGGGTAGCCACACCTTTGCCCGCTCCTTACGGGTATCGCCCGGACAACCCCGGTATTTTGACCAAATTCAAAATGATATTGTTCCTTACTTGGTTGATTTGCCCACCAAAGCAGGCGATTGCGCCATTTTTCACCATTCCCTGATTCATGCTTCCAGGCGAAACACCTCAGGCTCTCCCCGAATTTCGTGTGTTATTGCCGGATATCCGAAACAAGCTGAACTTTACCATTTTTTTTGGCCTCCGGGAACCGAAAACAACCAAATTGAAAAGTATAAGGTGTGCAACCAAACCTACCTCGATTTAATTAACGGGGAGCGTCCACCACATTCCGAATTTATGGGTCATATCCAATTCGACTTTAGCTATATGCCTCTGGATGAGTTTGTTGCCAAAACAAAGCCCTACCTTAGTTCCTGGCAAGTACTGAAAAATCGCTTGACCAACCTGCTCATTGGCGGAAGTTTTAGAAACTAAACTTCTATACCATCTTTTTGTCCTAATTTCTTGGCATTGATTCATCTATCGAAAGATAGAATTAATTGCCGCTATTTCCACCTTGGTATAATTTATTGCTTGAATAGGCTGAAAATTAAACTGCTTTGAAAATAATATCCTACTTTTGTATCGTTAATCAATTAAAAATCAAGCAAATCTAAAAGTCCAGTTTCCCCGACAGTTCAATTAGTAGTAACAAAAATCGCATTTAGATCTATTCCACGCAAGTAGAATTTCCCCTAGTATCTAGCTGAATTAAACGGACATAGAAAATGGTACTTAAACGTACGGGATTGATTATCCTGTGCTTGGTTTTGGGTATAGTAAATACTATCCTCGCCGGTGAAGTTGGGATTTCGGCCAATTCAAAGTCGGAATCCATAAAAAAATTACTTTCTGAAAACAACCAGGTAAACAAACCGGATACTGCAAGTTTCAATTGCAATTCCATAATCAATGGTAGCAACCAAAATCTTCCTTACCAATTTGAAGAGGCAGTTGAAGTATTGCAAACCAAATTCAAGGAAGTAGATCAGGAAAACACCTCCATTGAATCAAAAAACCTGGCTAAATCCCTTATTCTGGCCGATTTTGTTTATGCTGCATTTAGCTTTAGATTGCTGGGTAGCGAACTTGAAACCGATGAAATGCAACTTGATTGGTACCATGCCAGTCTTCAAGAATGTTACACCAAAGGCAATAACAATGAATTAGCCGTATATTGCGGCGAACGTTCCATCTTCTTTTCACGAATGCTGGATTCTCTGCTTCACCTAAAATCCCGAATTATGGTAATTCCGGGAGTGCATAACTTCCCTCTGGTGCAAATTGGTGAACTGGAATACATTGTTGACCCTTACGACCCTTTTGTGGTTTTTAACCCCTTTCAAGGCGAATTAATTCCTTACAACCAATTGGCCGATAACCAATCCAATCTTAGCTTTTTCAGAACCAAACGCATTTTTGGCGCTACCCGCGATCTCATTTCCGACAACATGGTTATGAAAGCTACCGGATCTAATGATATTCGAGAAATGGGGAAAATGTTCAAAAACTATATCACCGAAAATATCCTTTCTTCTCCCCAGGCCGATTCCATTTGCAATTACGCCAACCTGCCAAATTTTTCCGAAATAAAAGTGCTGAATTCGGGTAGCAAATATCATTATGCCATCAAACTAAACACCAGAGAAGACGGAAATGTAATCGATGCCAATGTGCTGAAACGGTGCTACCTGCAAGCTTCTCACTAAGTTGATTTTACTTTTTCTTGGGATTTTTATATTCAAACCTTTTGAAAACATCGGATTTCTGTTTGGATTAAGCTTTCCGGGCTTTTTGCTTTTTGTTATCCTTCCTCCAACCCCTAACTTTCAGCCAATTTTACCCACCTTACACTTTTGAAATCCTTGCCGTATGGAAAGGTTTTCCGGACTATTTTCAACTAAATTTTAAATTCTTACCCTGTAAAAAGGGAGGATACAGTATATTAGTCCACTTTTACCGAGTAGAAACCCCAAGAGAAAAAGTGGTTGGAGATACCTCCGACCAGTAATATTGGTTTATGAAAAAAAACGCCTTCTTTCTCAACTTACCCAACAAAAACCGGGTTATGAGGCGTTACATGTGTTCCTACAACTCGCCTACCTTTCTGTTCCAACCCATCGAACTACTCTCCCTCGCGGCCATTGCAGAAAAACATAATTATCGGGCTCAATTGGTGGATGCTATTGCTGAAAACCTTAGCTCCAACCAGGTAGGTTCCAGGATACAACAAGCCAACCCTGACTTTATCGTTTGCCTATCGGGTTTCGAATGCATCGAAGAAGATTTACAGGAAATAAACTCCCTAAAAACCCAATTCCCATCTATTCCTATTGTTTTGTTCGGACATTATGCCGGCATTTTCAAGCAGGAAATTATGGAAAAAACCTCGGTGGATTTTGTCATTGATGGTGAACCGGATTTGGTATTTCAGGATTGGTTGCTGGCTCTGGCTTCCGGACAAGAGTTCCGGGAGTTGGAAGGTCTTTCGTTTAGACGCTCAGGAGAAATCGTTCATACCCCATCCAAAGGACGAATTATCAACCCGAACGATCTTCCCGACCCGGCATTCCACTTGCTCGAAAACAGGCATTATTCCGAACCCTTTTTCCCAAAACCCTATGGTTTGCTTCAAAGTGCCAGAGGTTGCCCTTATCAATGTAATTTTTGCGTAAAATCATACGGCACCAAACTCACCAGCCTTACCCCCGAACGTATGATTCAGCAGTTGGAAACCTATATTCAATTGCACCATATTCAATCGTACCGCTTCATCGACGACACCTTTACGGCTGTGCCTTCCAGGGTTATTGAATTTTGTAAACTGCTTATCGAAAAAAACATCCTGCTGCCTTGGTCTTGCCTTTGCCGACCCGACACCCTTCAACCCGAAATGCTAGACTGGATGAAGAAAGCCGGTTGCAAACGGTTATACATTGGTGTTGAATCAGGTAGCCAAAAAGTCATTCACTACCTCAACAAAAAGTTCGAAGTGAAGGAAGCCGAAAAAAACATCCGCATCGCCCACCAAAAAGGCTTCGAACTCATGGGCTTTTTCATGGTTGGTTACCCCATCGAAACCAAAGAAGACTTGCAACAAAGCCTCCGGTTTGCCATCCGGTCGGGCATGAGTTTTATAGTGGTTTCAGCCATTACACCTTATCCGGGAACAGCCTTGTACGACCAATTGTCCCAATCCATACAGTTCCAACTTCTACCCTACCAAAACGAATTTAAAGATCCCGAATTGCGCAAAAAAGCAAGGGCCTTTCAATCCCGGTTTATTCGCAACTTCTATTTACATCCCGTTATTTGGTGGAGAATTTCAAACCATTTCTTCGCCCATTCGTTGGATTTTCTTCAAAATACCTTTTCCCTGCTGGGTTATCTCTTTACCAGAAATAAGAAAATCAAACGAAAAGACTATATTTAGACTTACTTTGTCCCCATGAAAATTTCCATCATCGTTACCTGTTACAACAACTCCGGTAGTTTGCCCGAGCTGTGGGAACGATTGCAGAAATTGAGCGAAAAACCCATTTTCCAAAACCATTTCTTCGAGTTTTTGTTTGTCGACGACGGCTCAGAAGATTCCACCTACTCGGTTCTTCAACAGTTCCAATCCTTTCATAACCATGAAGTTGTGCTGGTTAAACTCACTCGAAATTTTGGCTCCTACAACAGCTTTTTGGCCGGAATGAGTCATGCAGGAGGCCAGGCCAACGTTTACCTCCATGCCGATTTACAAGATCCACCCGAATTGATTGAGGAAATGTTTACCTACTTTCTGAAAGATATTCCCTTGGTCATTGCCCACCGCGAAAGCCGGGAAGATGGCAGCATATTTTCATCCCTTTACCACTGGATGGTGAGAAAATTTGCCATTCAAAAAACCCCGCCGGGCGGCTTCGACCTCCTCCTTTTTCACGAAAAAATCCGAAACGATGTAGTTGCCATTTCCGAAAAAAGCACTAACAACGTATACCTTATCAATTGGCTTGGCTATCCGTTTGTTCAAATTCCATACAAGCGTTTAAAGCGCAGACATGGAAAATCACAATGGTCCTTGCGCAAAAAGGCTCATTTGTTTATCGACACTGTCTTTTCATTCACCAATTTACCCCTCGATTTCATCCGATTCTTGGGCTTTTTATCCATCATAAACCTGGGTTTAGCAGGCTATTTTTTGGTTTTCCAAGGTTCATCCATCTCCCATCAGCTCTGGTTTTGGACCTCCACTATCTTGTTCATGTTAGGTATGTTGGGCATCATTTTGGGCGAATACCTCTTCCGGGTGCACGAAACCGTTCGCAATCGCCCTAATTTTGTGGTTGAATCTCGTATCAAACAATAATTTCCATTCCCTTTTCCGGATTTTGGCGGGCCCCCTCCGCCTACTCCATTAGGTGCAAAATTCCTATCATTTTCAATAGGCGTTCGGGTCACGCTATCGGCTGTAGTCCTCGTCCACCTAGGCTAACGCCGTAGGTGTCCTGTGGGCTACTTGCCTCTATCGTTGCCCGAGGGTGCAAACCCAAGCTATGGAGGTTGAAACCGGCCTTGGTAAAAGCCGGAACCGGTAATGCCAACTTAATAAATACCTTGCTTAAACCAATTGACCATTTCTGAAACTCCCTGCTCCAATGGCATCTTCGGACTAAATCCGGTATAATTGGCCAAAGCGGAAGAATCACTACATGTACGAACCAACTCATTGGAAGGCAAAGGCTTAGACTGAAACTTCAAGGGTTTTTCCATAGCTTCTGCTATGGCCTGAGCAAAATCCTTAACCATTACCGGACGTTGAGATCCAATATTAAACAAACGATGAGTTGCCTTACTTTCAACTTGTATCTTCTGAATAAGCAATTCAATGCTCGTAACTATATCAGACCAATGGGTAAAATCACGCTCCACCAAGCCTTCATTATACAAGGTTATAGCCTGGTTTTGCTGAATGGATTTCATAAATTTATAGGCTGCCATATCCATCCGGGTCCAGGAACCATAAACCGTAAAAAAGCGTAAGCCAATGGCGGTAAGTCCATTCTGCAAACAAAAATTCTGAACCAATACTTCCATCATTTTCTTGGTTGTTCCATAAAACGAAAGTTGGTTCTCACTTGGCGAAAGCTCGTTCATCACCGATTGTCCACTCTCATAAACGGAGGAACTACTGGCATAAATCAGGTTTTTGACCCCATTTTTCTTACATTGCTGCAATAGATTCAGGGTTCCTTGCACATTGTTACGAAAATAAACCTCCGGATGAAGCAAGGAATCGGCAATTCCGGTATTGGCTGCCAAATGAATAAGCACATCGGGTTTAGTTTCAAGCGAATCGAGGAAGGGAGAATGAATGGATTCTTTCCAAAGCCCGGGATGCAAGGCTGCTCGGTGTTGAACATCGGCAAAGCTTCGTTCCAATGAATCTAGCCCAATTACATGGTATTGGTTTTGAAGCCGCTGACACAGGTGATGGCCAATAAAACCGGCCGCTCCGGTCACCACGAGTGTTTGCTTCTTTTCAACCAAGGTTAATTGCCAAAAGGGATTCCTGCAAAGATGCAATTTTTTCGGGCGGGGCTACAACTCTTCTATTTTTTGCCACAGCAACCA
>JAIBAJ010000149.1 GCA_019695265.1 Bacteroidia bacterium
ACAGGAATTTATTTCCACTAAAAAAGGTATTAATTCAAACTCCTCCCATTTTAAACTACTCTTCTCAGATTCCAATTTCTCAACAATTAAAAAATCGTCCAAGGTTTCACGCATATTTTGAATAGAGGATTTCATTCTGTCTATATGCTTTTGCCTTTTCTCTTTCTCACCAATTTCTAAATATCTTTCAGAAAGAGAAATGCTTGACAAAATGGTACTCAAAGGCGTTTTTAACTCATGTGAAGCCATGGCAACAAAATTGGATTTCAATTTATTCAATTCCTTTTCCCTTTGCAAGGATTCCATTAACTCTCTTGTTCGTTCTCCTACCTTAAACTCTAAATTATTTCTTACATCAATTATTTCAATTGAAACAGCTGTAATATCTGCTAACGATTGCAAGGTGGTTATCTCTTCCAGAGTTGGCTCATGCTTTGAAGCCCAGTAATTTCCGATAGCACCTAATGGCTTGATGGTTCTAATTGGAACCATTAATACACTACGCACAAATGTCGGCTCATAAACCGATGTAGGAATTCTATCATCCGAAAAGATATCCGGAACAATCGCAGGCTTTCTATTCAACATAACCCATCCACTTAAACAGGAATGCATAGGAAACTTGCTACCTTTCCACAATGGCCTAATGGCATCTTCATCAGCATAGTAACATAAATTATCCTCCCTTAAAACAAAAGTTGCTCCATCCGCTCCGGTTAACTCACGAGCAACGGTTCGAACAATACGCATTACCTCTTCAATATTTTGAGCCAAGGAAAGTAGCTGAACTGTATTCACCAACTTCTCCATGTGTATTATACCCGAAGGTGAATAATAATTTGAAGTCAAATTCATAGGGTTTAATTTGAATTGGAAGAAAACTGCATGGAAGGCAGTTGGCTCAAATGTAATTACAAAATCAAATAAACAGCTTATTATTAACCGTATATCGACATAAAACCTAAAACAAAATGCAGATACCCCTAATGAATCGATGAATTTAAATGATATAAATCAATCAATCTAAAGACAAACACTCAATACTATCGAAAACCAAGTAATTTGATTAAATTATTTTTAAAAAAATTTCAAGGGCATTATTTTAAACCCTAACAAATACATCCCGCTCTCCTAATCTCCTTAAAATCGGAAACACCCTTCCTTATACTGTAGATGATTTTCGAACTCCTTCTTGAAGCGCAACTTTCAATACCTCTAAGCTAATATCTGAAAGAATTCGAAACTTTATGCAATATCCTGTCACTATTGCCTTTCCAATACTCTTTGAAAAATTCTCACTCAACCAATGCTTGTCTTTTATCCCCAAAACATAGATTGATATACCGGTTTTATTCGAACTAATTCCAATTTGAAATAACTCCTTTCGACTACCATTGGCATATATTTGCCAATAATGCCCATAACCAATGCTAGGATTGGAAACTATCTTTCCATCTTCATTTCTTCCATCAGAAAACCACAACCTTACTCCGGGAAACCACTCCAACAAGAAGCCATGCAATTGTCTCATTTGACCTTGTTGGTTGCCCGAGAGTCCATTTAGATAATCAGCTATTTGAGATTTTACGTCCATCCTATTATTTGCTTATTAAAATAATAACCTAGAACCCGTAGACTCCTTATTAAATGTACATATTTATTCAATTTCTTAATTACCCACTAATCACCAGAAACTGGAGATTCTTTCTTAAATAAATGTAGAATATAACTTGCTAAAAAGGCTTCTAAAACACTTAAAGGAACAGCGAATTTTAACAAAGATAATGGAAGTACTCCTAAATTACCAATAACCAACCACATCATAGCAAAACCAAATAACCATCCAATCAATCCTGTTTCAATCCAACTAAACCGTCGAGAAATAAAAAATAATACTACAGAAAAAAGCATCGACCATATTCCCCAAACTGCTCCATTGATAGGTTTAGCCGGAAATTCCAATCCCAACGAAAAATAGTGCTCAACCCAATAATCAGGAAAAATAATCTGGTTTCTTACAAATTCAGAGATACTTATCCAAATGCCGGCCAAAAGCACCGGAACTAAGGTGGTTTTTACAAATTTCATTTCTATTCTTTAATAAACTTAGCCATTCGTTGATCTTGCCTGATAAAATACAATCCGGGTTTTAGGTGAATCACCGATAGTTCCGGACCTTGGATAGAATACTGGAACTCCCCGGCAGAATTGTACAACTCAACCCGTTTAGAATTCACAAAGCCTTTCAATAATATACGTTCACTACCAGGATTAGGACAAACTTGAACCCAATTTTTTCTTGAAGTACTTTCAGGATAACCAACCCCTAAATTGTAACTAAAAACGCAATTCTGCAAGGCTAAATATTTAGGATTTAACGTGTCTTGATAATTTATTTTCACACCCCACGACCCATATTTAGAGGGATTACCATGGGATGAAAACTGACAAAACAAACCTGGATGGTTAGAATACCAAGTATCCAAATAATCACAATAAATATCCTGCAGCGCAGGATGGTGGTTTGCTGCAATTAACTTCGAAGTGAGTGTTGTATCATTTTGATAATTTCCAGTAGCAACTAAATGCTGACCGCCTTCATAACATACCAAATCCAAACCATTTGCATCTGCAACAACTTGATTATCGTTCATCCAAATTGAACTATAGGAAATAGCATCAGCCATTAACCCCAAAATAGTTTCAACAGTTATAGTATCTTGAGCATTTTGATTGGCAATGTCATTGGCAACATTTCCGGCAAAATAGGGGGCAATAGCAATTGCGTCTGCCTGCACATGATGCGGATTATACAAGGTATCATTTAAAAACCCAACCAATTGCCCTGCAATCCAACTATTTGCGGCCTGAGAAGGCAGAAGTTTAACCAAATTAGTTGAGCCACCAAACTCAGTTTCAAACAAATAAAACACATCTGCTGAACGCTTAGCGGTGTATTTCCAAGCCCTTTCCCAAGGTTGCCCGGTAAATCCCAAATCCGCTGCCATAGCAGCACAATCCGAATTTTGCGAAAAAATGCTATTCCACACCTCATTGCTATACTCCAGATAAATTTTCAGATTAGGATTTAACTGGGTATGCAGCAATTGAGCCAATTGTGAAATGTAAGAATCACTCGCCTTGTGTGGAATATTGATCCATACATTTTTTTGTGTAAGATTTGCTAATTCTATCACGTACTCCCAAGCAACCCCTGTGTTCATGGCTTGTGAATAATAATCCACAGGTGTTCGATCGGACCATTCCTGCACAGTTGAACCATTGGTTCTTTCCCAATCCATAAATCGAATGGTTTCAAAATCGGCCACAAAATCTAATAATTCATTTGTAAATGTTTGTGACTGATAAGTGTTCACATACTGTGGATATACAAAATCAATGTTGCTGATCGGATTATTTACATTGGATTGGGTAATTTGAAGACATACCGGCCCCGTAACTGCTACCATGGTATCTACCGGACAAGCAAAAGTTCCACTGGCACCAAATTGAAGCCTAACCTCCCCACTACCTTCCACTTTTAATCGGTACTGTCCCAATGGTTCTGCCTCTCCAATATCCCATAACATAAGTGCCTTTACTATTTGAGGAGAATGGATACCATCAGAATATGGAATTTGCAAAGGATATCCTTGTGCATTCAATGGAATCGTTAACTGGGTATCCCAAGGTCCACTACCATCTGCATTTGAAGAAATCCACCAACGACTTTGGCGAAAGGCATCCGTAAAAACCAATTCAGTTGACCAATCGGTTACCCCAACTAAATTAATTCCAATAGGACGATTGTTTTGACTAAATCCATCTAGGGATAGGAGTAAAAAGAAAAAAATCCTGATAGTACGCATACTATATTCAACGACTTCTTTGCTTCAGAAGTTCCATTAATTGGGTTAATCCATTCATAGTACCCAGATAAAAATTTCCGGCCCTAAATTCCGGAATAAAGTAAGTATTATTCAAGAATGTTCCATCCTCTTCACTTATAATATTTGCTGTTCCATCCCCATAAACCAACCTCATTTTCCTCCAACTTTTCGAAATGGCAACCACCACTCCATTATCATCACCCTTCGCCCCCACTCCCCATAAATTGCCTAAAACATTGGCTAATGAATCGAAACGCTGAACTGGCACATGGGAAGAATCCAAACTTACCAAGGCTATTTCCATTCGGGTTTCATCTTTGAAGGCTCGAATAACACTATCCAAAACAAATTCTTCTAAGTCGGTAAAAATATTCTCAAAATCGTTTACCAAACCAACAGGCTTTGGTAAGTTGGTTTCGAACAAAGTTAGACCCGGATTTTGTGCTTCAGAACGATAAAAGAAAACTATCAGCAGAATTACTAGAAAACTTACATAGCTATTTTTCATGCTTTTAGCAACTTACATCATTTCAAAGGCTTCAATTTTAATGTAATTAAGTGCTTGATTTGCATGGGTCCAAAATCAAAAACCTTCACAAATTCCATTCTTCCAACCAAACCACTTTTCAGGCTATAATGGTATTGAGCTTTAATTTCCAAATTAACAGGAGGAAGCTGGTTAACATCTTCTCCCCGGTATGACAAATCTCCAATTTGATTCTTAATTATTCGTTTTATTTCACTGGATTCCCCTTTGGAATAATCCTGAAAATGCATGGTATCTTCAGTTAACGATGTAATTTCAATGGCGTATTTAACCGGTAACATTTCCCCTCCAAGTGCAGAAGAAACCAGCCTCTTTCCTTCTAAGGTTTGCCCTTCAGTTAAATCATTTCCAACACTAGAAAAAAACAAAGCCAATTCCGGAAATTTATAATCAATCAAACCTTGTGGAGTAGAATATTCCAACTTCATTTTGGGGAGGTTCTTTAGAAAATCTGCCGAATCAGCATCCGGAAACTGGAGAAAAAACTGCTTCCAATTCAAATCATCTAGCTGCTTTACACATGCATCATAGTTTATCAAAGTAATAGGTGTATCGGAATCATCAATTTTAAACTCCAGATAAAATCCTTGTAAATTAGTAATACTATTCCTAAATTGAGGAGTTAAAATATCCAGGTAGGATTTTGGGCCAGTTGGTAAAATACTGTCATAATTCATAGTTAATATCCAGTGATCTCCCCTATTTTCAGCATGACCATGAATTAGCAAACGTTGTCCAATCTGAGATTTACTCATATCTCGATTATCCACTGTATTGCGATTAACCTCAAGAATAAACTCATTCAATTGACCTAAGTCGCAAACAACCTGAATGGTTTTACCTGATTTACAACTCTCCAAACTTAGAACTCCCAATATCAACAAACCATAGAGAGAATGTAATAATCTAAACCTTTTAAATAAATGAAAACCTGTTTTTAAAGATATCATACCAATTAAGCTGAGTAATTAAACTTCAAATATATCCATTTGACGAATAAAAACTAACCAATTTCGTCACCTAACTTTAGGTTGAATCAAATCCCAACAGTTGCCATACAAATCTTTAAAAACTGCAACTGTTCCATGAGGCTCATCTACAGCTTGTCTGACAAACTCAATTCCTAGATCCTGGTAACGGGTATAATCACGCCAAAAATCGTCGGTATGTAGAAAAAGCCAAACCCTTCCTCCCGCTTGCTTACCAATAACGGCCTGTTGTTCAGCATTTGAAGCCCGGGCCAATAATATACCGGTTTCCTTTGCCCCGGGGGGCATTAATACCACCCAACGCTTTTCTTCGGTCAAAACAGTATCTTCAACCAAGCGAAAACCCAATTTTTTGGTATAAAAAGCAATGGCCTCATCATAATCTAAAACTACTATTGAAAAATAGGCAAGGTATTGTTTCATCCAAAAGGTTATTAATAGTCAAATTTTACACTATTTCCTGCAGTATTTATTCGAATCACTAACCGAATATTTACGCTCCAAATCCACATCATTCAAGCTTTTAACATTCCCCCATGAGAATATTTTTTCAAAAAAAGGTAGAAGTTTCTTATTCTTAATTTTTTGCAGAAAATACACTTCATGCTCCTTTTCCTTCATACCCATTTCATACAAAATTGAGTCATGCTCAGTAATACCTAATTCATGAAAATAATGCATCATCCTAAAATACTCACAAACATTTCCACTTTCAAGTCGTCCGGCAAAGTAATAAGGCATAAACCAGCCAATAACATAACAGGAGTATGAAATCAGTTTTCCGATTACATGAAATCGAATTTCGTAGTAGTTT
>JAIBAJ010000150.1 GCA_019695265.1 Bacteroidia bacterium
ACCCACTTACCCTTTCGCGCATGTCCATCTTTTAAATCGGTCCTTCCGGAAAATCTGAATCGCAATGTTCAATCTTTTGTACTCGGAAGGCCTACGACATTGCAAGTTTTTCAAGGGAACATCAATTCACAGCCGCGGCGCGCCCCGTGCTGAGCCAGGCCAACGCACGGGGTTCTAACAGGCTTTTGTGCAAGGGCTTATTCGGTTATAAAAATCATTATTCCATTATTTAATCTTTCTTCAAAAAGAAAATTCATTTTTTTTCAAATGACTTAAATACAATGACTTAAATTCTAGTTAGATGGAATTAGGCATTAGAAATACACAAACTCTTCCCGAAATGCTCCGGAAGGTGTAACCTCAATTAAATCAAGTAGTTCAGATTTTCAATCCTCCTAATGATTAAATTGGGTTTAATGGACCTATCGAATAACCTAGGAACTTAATCCAATTGCACAAAGTTAAGGTCGAAGCCATCGGGCAACGATAGAGGCAAGTAGCCCACAGGACCACTACGGCGCTAGCCTAGTGGGACGAGGACTACAGCCGATAGCGTGACCCGAACGCCCATGCACCTTGTTTGGAGCCCTATTAAAAACTAGTTGGGCGGAGGGGGCCCGCATACAAAGTATTAAAAAAATTGTCGTATCCGCTTCGTTGACCTTTTCGGTATAGCCTATGGCAAGCTAACATTATGGCGTTTGCTGTAGACCTGTTGAATGCGGCAAGGAATCTTTCCATTCCACCCTTTTTAACCTTAAATCCGGATAATCGCCTGTATTTAGAAAATCACCAGGGGGTAAAACATCTACCAACTCCAGGTTTTTACCAAACCTCACCTTAAAATAACGTTCCAAAACATGGCTTCTGGATTCGGCAATCAGGAGGTAGGAGTCTGTTTGGTTCAACCAGGTGAAAAACGAAAGCGGATTGGTTGACACGCAATGACAGGTTTGATTCAAAAACCCGGTATACCTGGGCACTATGGAATACGTTGATAAATCGTATAACAGATAACGGTTTTTGTTGCGATTGGTAGCAAGAGGTGAATATGGTTTATCAAACAATTTGAATCCTGAAATGGCCACTACAATGGTTTTCCCTTGAATTTGCTTTTCCAAAGTGTTGAGTGATTTCACATTTCGTTCTACCCTGCTTTTTACAAATTGGTTGTTTTGCTGAATATAGCCCCATGTATGTTGAAATCCATACCAACCCGGCAAAAGGAGTATTCCCAACACCAATAAATTGTTTTTAGGTGTGAAAAAGATCGAACTAACCAAAATAGCACTGAGAAATAGTCCGGTGAAATGCCTTTCAGACAGGTTAACCTGATTATCAACAAGTATAAAAACCAGAAAAACCCAGGCATGGTATAGCATCCAATTCAAAAACTGCCGGGTTAAAGGACGGGAAAAAGAAAAGAGTCCCAGAACCAACCAAATCAAGGTTCCAAATAAGTAGGCTTTGTAAAACCCCAACACATGCCTGGCCGAAGCCAGGTAAGAACTTAATTCAAAATCACTTTCATGGGAAATGATGGATCGGAAGTAGTGTATGTTGGTAAATGCCGTATCAATAAAAAAGGCGTTTCGTGCAAATACATACCGCATCGAATCCAGGGTGCCGGCATCATTGGATAAAGGTTTAAATTTATCCAACGACATGGCGTATTCCACATCGGGCTCCATCAATATTTCCAGGCGATTGGTGAATTGTTGGTGAGTCCACAGGCTTAGAAAGAAAAGCAAGGAACAGGCGATAGGCAAAGAGGCTAGTTTAAGCAGCCTTGTCCAGGGTATCCCTCCCAGAAATAAACCGGGCAAAACCACTACCAAAGCCCCCATTCCGCTTTCGGGCCGGGCTAAAAAACCAAATAAAAAAACGCAGGCATGAAAAAGAAGTTCTTTCCGGCTCTGTTGTTGGTGGTATCCCAGGTTAAACAAAGCCACACCGGCCAGTATGGTTGCAAATCGAGTGTGGGTAATAAAAATTAAATTATCGATTCCAACAAGACAAAAAACAACTTCCATCAAGGCTATTGACCAGTTACCCCAAGCTGCTGTTACCCGGTAAAAGCTGTGGTATAAATAATACAAGGCCAACAAATTGAAAAATATACAGAGGGAATAAAAGACATTCAGTTTTGGCAAGCAGTCTTGCAAGAACATAAAAACCTCCTTTATCCAGATAATTCCGAGATAATGCCAATCCATTAAGGAAAAGTCCGAAAATTGACCAACGCTCATGTTGTTGGTTATTCCGTCGTAGGAATCGTCGTATACAAAGGTAAAGCTCAACCAGGCGACCAGGAAGGAAACCAGGGTCCACAGGGCTGGTTTAAGGCCCAATGGAATAGTGTTTATTTGCCTAATACGTTCCATTTAAGCATTTCGGGAGAACAGGTTTCTAAAAAAGTTTTTGTATAGAATTTGTTCCAGCCTGGATTCGTGCCGGTGAGTAAGCAGATTTTTCAAAGTTCTTACCAAACGCAAGGGTCTAAACAGGTAGTTGCTGCCATAAAAACACACCAAGGCTAACAGGATATAAAACTTGATCAGGGTAGGATTGATCCTTTCGCTATACACTTTTGACGGCCATAAGTCGTAAGATTCAATAATTTCAATCAGGGTTTGATCATTATCGAGTCTTAACTTCCCTTTTTCATTCAACTTTTTAAAAATTTCGCTACCCGGATAGGGAGTAAAAACTGCCATTGCCATATCGTTTGCACCATACCAACTGCAGCGGATCAGGAACCAGAGTGTATGGAAAAAATCGGCATGTGTATCTTCCGGAAATCCGATAATCATGTTTAAATGGATATTGATTCCGGCCCGGTTGGAATGTCTGATGGATTCCAGCATTTTGGGAATTTTCACCTTCTTCTTCACGGTTTTAAGCACTGCTGCCGATCCCGATTCAGGAGCATAGGTAATGTTCGCGCAACCTGCCAGGCGAAGGGCAGTAGCTACTTCAAAGTCGATAGCCTCGGCCCGGGTACCGGAAGGCAACTGAAAGGTAATGTTCAAGCCCCTGCGGTTAATTTCCCTACACATTTCAATAATCCATTCCTTTAGAATAATGGCCGTGAGGTCAAACAAATCAAAATTGGTTACACCATAGGATTTATGGTAATGCTCCAATTCGTCAACAAAATCGGAAGGAGGACGCATAAAATAATTTCTGCCCCACATTTGAGGGCTTGAACAAAACGTGCAATCGTATGGACAACCCCTGGTTGCCATCACAGGCAATGTTCGGCCCCGGTAAACTCCGTGCGACATTTTATTCTCAAAATAAGTCTCTAAAGGGAACAAATGCCAGGCCGGCCAAGGGATATTTTGTACCTCCCTTATTCTTTCTCTTCTGTTGGTTTGAATCACCTTTCCATCTTGTTTAAAGGCAATACCTTTACTATCAGCAACCGGTTTATTTAATTGAATGGACTGAATGAGTTCTACAATAGTTTCCTCGCCTTCCCCTCTAACGATGTAATCCAAAGGAGCCTGAGTAAGGCATAATTCCGGTGCGGCAGTTGCATGTTCGCCTCCGGCAATAAAAGTTGCCTTGGGGAAGCTCTGTTTTAGGCTACTTATAAGCTCCCGGTCATGCAACCAATTGTTGGTAAACATCAAGGCCAGGCAAAACACATCGGGTTCATCCTGAACTTCCTTAATTATTTCATCCGAGGTGAGTCCAAACAAGTAAATGTTATCCCGGAAGATTTGTTTCTTTTCAAAAGAGGTAGCACTGGCATCAATAACCTGAAGTTGATGACCTTCCTTTTCCAAGGCACCGGCAATATAAGCCAGGCCAATTGGAGGAGTTGGCATTAAGGCAAACGAAGCGCCTTTATGCAAAATCGGTGGTTTAATCAAACAAATCTTCATTCACCCTGTTCCATGGTTTACCAGTTCAGACCTCATCCCATTTACACCAAAATAAGCCTAAAATCGAAAAAGATCTTCCGGAAAACCTATATCTTTCTCCATGGCTCATCAAGGAATTATACTCAGTCTGGCATCCCGGGCTCTTGCTCGGGAATTCAAAGCAAATCTAATAGTTTTAGGCTGACACCTGAAACTAGAACAGGAATAATTGCGGTATAAGGTTTTAGGGGGGCAGGTGGTGTAAGCGAAATAACAGACAAATGTGTTTTTGAAGTATAAAATCCAGGTAACAGAAAAAGTGGATTTGAAGTGCAGAACTGATTATGGTTTTTGCCTTGTGTTAGATGTTGTTTTTATACTTTTTCACCACTTCTGTCAATTCCGGTATTATTGGTCTTCCAAGTCCGAGGAATTTGCCGATTTTCTCCCAAAGGTTTTTAGGAGGTTCTTCTTTAAAGTCAAAAAGCTTATGACCGGCGAATTCATTTGGGTAAATGATATTTGAGTCGAAGTCAATTGAAGAAAAAAGTCTACAAACAATTATAGAATTTAGTTTTTCACCAAGTTGTTTTTGGAAACGCTCCATCTCGTTAGCATATGCCGGTATATAATAGGGTTCGTTGTTTTTGTCAACGAAGATTAAATACCAGTCGTTTGCCATAGGGTCTGCAGCAGTAGTCATTTCTCCAATAACTTTAATATTCGCCAATGAAAGTCTTATAAGTTCCTTTCCTTGGCTTTTGAAAACAATATCATCCTTGTTCAATTCTATTGTTCCTGACCACTTGTCATTATCTTCCTTTTGCTTGTCTGTCAATTTCAGTATTTTTTGGCAGTTAACATTCCCGGTGCAGGGGCCGTGCGGACGGCAAAGCACCAAAAATCAAACTTAGCACAAAACTAATTTTGAAAAACCGAAAATACTATTTGAACCGAAAATCCGCATGGCTTTTTCACCGTGTTATATGCGGTTTTACTTCTATTTTAATGGATTGTAAGGGAAATTTTACGTCCAAGTCCATATTCTAAAAGTTTGTAAAGTGTCGAAAGTTGAATGTCGCTATGCCCATTTTCAATTCTTGAAATAAAACTTTTCTTTGTTCCTGTTTTTTCAGCTAACTGTTCTTGTGTCATTGAAGCTAGTCGTCTTTCTTCTTTGATTACTTCACCAATTGCAAAGGCTTTGGCCTTTATTTCAAAATCAGTTCGTTTAGCAGTTCCAACTTTGCCATATTGACTGTCCAAATGTTCCTCAAAGGTTGTTATCTTTTTACTTGTTTGATTTTTTGATTTCATTTTGCTTCTGTTTTAATTTTTCCTCAAAATAGTCGTCCATAATTTTTATTGCTTTATCAAGTTCTTGCCTTGGAGTCTTTTGAGATTTTTTCTGAAAACCATTGAATAATACAACCACTTTACCTTCGTCAAAACAACAGAAAATGCGGTAGATGTTACCTTGAATCTCTACTCTAATTTCATAAAGTCCGTTGGTTCCTTCTAAGTGCTGAAAAAATTTCTGCGGAATTCTATCGGCAACTGATACTAAAAAAAGGACGTAATTAATTTTTTCTTTTACCTTTTCTGGCTGTTGGTCAAAGAAGTCAAGAAAGTAATCTTTGTAGTATATTATTTGCCTTTGTTGCTCCATCAATTCAAAAACAGTACAAAGTTAACGAATAATGGAACATCGGAGAAATAAATGTTCAAAACATCTATTTATGTTTAGGTTAGCTCGGTCCTCCAAAATCGCATATAACTTAAGGCTACCTTCCTCTCCCTTACCCAGCCAATAGCATGCAATTATGTGCATTTTTTATAAATAAAAAAAATGGTTTTAATTTTAGTAATCCTTAACTCCTATTCAATATGCTATGTGCCAAATAATTGGAAAAAGTTACACCCATTTAAAGGCTGCTCTTGACAGCCGTCTTTGGAAGGCCTTCCCATTGTAGTTCCTGCAACATAGCCACTCGCTTCGCTTGAGCTCCACTGTTGTTTATCGTTCCCTACTTTGGCTTCCATCTTCTGAAAAGCATTCAACAAACTGACTGGTTTGTTGATTTAAGACACACACGGTCCGCGGCTTTGCGCAGCGCGGGACTTTCACCCAAATGTATCAATTGAATCTTGATTTTCCAAGCAACAGTGATCTTTCTGGAGACCTTAAATGCCCGCGTTGAGCAAAACCGCTGTTGAACAAAAGCTTCGCTAGCCCCTTTAGACTATCCACGACCTAAAAATAAGCATATTCCGTAGATAAAAGTCAACTTTAATTTTAAAAAGATGACTTTTAAAAAGGAAAACTACACC
>JAIBAJ010000151.1 GCA_019695265.1 Bacteroidia bacterium
GTGGCACCTTGTATGACCTTAAGTGATACAACCTTTCAGCACATGCGAGATTTAGCCATTAAGATGATGCGAAATATTGGCAATTTTGCAGGTGGTTGTAACGTGCAATTTGCTGTTGAACCCGAAACAGAAGAAATTATTGCCATTGAAATTAACCCCAGAGTTTCCCGGTCTTCGGCACTTGCTTCCAAAGCTACCGGTTATCCGATTGCAAAGATTGCAGCTAAATTGGCTATTGGTTACACCTTAGATGAACTAAAAAACCAAATCACAAAAACTACTTCGGCTTTCTTTGAACCCACATTGGATTATGTAATCGTTAAAATTCCAAGGTGGAATTTTGACAAATTTAAAGGAACCGATACCCGTTTAGGACTTCAGATGAAAAGTGTCGGTGAGGTTATGGCCATTGGACGTAATTTTCAGGAAGCAGTTCAGAAAGCCTGCCAAAGCCTTGAAATTAAACGAAATGGTTTAGGCGCCGATGGAAAGGATCTTACCGATCAGAATAAACTACTGGATAGTTTAAAAAATGCCAGTTGGAATAGGATTTGGCATATCAGGGATGCCATGTTTTTAGGAATTCCATTTAAAACAATACAAAACCTGACAAAAATTGACCCTTGGTTTCTGAGTCAAATTGAAGATTTGGTAAAAACTGAAAAAGAAATAGAGCGCTACCATTTGGGAAATATCCCAAAGGAATTGCTTTTAGAAGCCAAAAAGAAAGGTTTTGCTGACCGACAAATTGCTCATTTACTTCGTTGCCTGGAAAGCGAAGTTTTTAACAAACGTCAGGAATTAGGCATAAAACGGGTTTATAAATTAGTAGACACCTGTGCTGCTGAATTTGAAGCACAAACCCCATACTACTATTCAACCTTCGATTCAGAAAACGAAAGCATTCGATCCGACAAAAAGAAAATAGTGGTTTTAGGTAGTGGACCAAACCGAATTGGACAAGGTATTGAATTTGATTATTCTTGTGTTCACGGGGTATTGGCTGCCAAGGAATGTGGATACGAAACCATTATGATTAATTGCAATCCCGAAACGGTTTCAACCGATTTTGACATTGCAGACAAACTCTATTTTGAACCAATCTTTTGGGAACATATCTTTGACATTATATCCCATGAAAAACCGGAAGGTGTAATTGTACAACTGGGTGGGCAAACAGCGTTAAAATTAGCCGAAAAACTCCATAGGCACGGTATTAAAATAATTGGAACCGACTTTCAATCATTGGATTTGGCCGAAGACCGGGGAAGCTTTTCATCTTTGCTTCGGGACTTAAATATTCCGTATCCGAAGTTTGGTGTAATTAAAAATGCAGAACAGGCCTTAGAATTGGCGAAAGAATTAGGCTATCCTTTGTTGGTTCGTCCTTCGTATGTATTGGGCGGACAAAGCATGAAAATTGTAATTAACGATACCGAACTGGAGCAACATGTTGTTAATATTCTGAGGGACATTCCGGACAATAAAGTATTGCTGGATCATTTTCTTGAAAGGGCTATAGAGGCTGAATCAGATGCAATTTGTGATGGAGAAAATGTTCACATTATTGGTATTATGGAGCATATTGAACCGGCCGGTATACACAGTGGCGATAGTTATGCAGTTCTACCGCCCTTCGACCTGAGTGAAAATGTAATGAACCAAATTGAAACCTACACCAAGAAAATAGCAGTTGCGCTAAAAACTGTAGGATTAATTAATATTCAGTTTGCAATAAAAGATGAAAAGGTTTATGTAATTGAAGCAAATCCAAGGGCAAGCCGAACGGTTCCTTTTATCGCCAAAGCTTACGACGAACCCTATGTTAATTATGCAGCCAAGGTAATGTTGGGGGCTAAAAAGGTTAGTGACATTAACTTTAACCCCAGAAAAAAGGGATATGCGATAAAAATTCCGGTATTTTCATACGAGAAATTTTCCGACATCAATAAAGAACTTGGTCCTGAAATGAAATCGACAGGGGAAGGAATTTACTTCATCGATGATTTAACGGATGAGTATTTTATCAAAGTCTACTCGGAAAGAAACCTGTATTTAAGCAGGTAATTTGAAATTTATACCTAGACAAGAAAAACGAACAGGGTTTTAAGTAGCTAAGCTTCTTAAAACCCTGTTCGTTTTTAGGGGTAGATTTAGATGGCAAGTTTTCTCATCATCATTCTTCGAGCTATTGGGAAAAAAGTTTCTTCAAATGGAATATCCAAATCAGCTTCTATTAAATAGGTAGCCGGTGGAGTAAAAAAAGTCTGCTTTTTTATTAAATCCTCTTTAATACGTTCGGGAGTATTGGTTATACTTTGGAAATAGGAAGCAATAAAGTGGGTACTTAAGCCTCGGTAATTGTCTTGAGGATTCTGAAATATAGTTACCTGGTATTCGTAAACCCTCGTTTCGCGTGATTTGGTTTGTCCAAGCATCAGGTAGCCAAAATTATTTTTTAGGGGCTGAATTCCAACAGATTCCAATTTCAGATGTGATTCAATTTCTTCGTAAATAGACTTGCCTTGTTTTAATACGGCTTCCATTTGCTCAATAGAATAATGAAGAATTTCTTCGAGTTCCTGCAATAAATCTTGCTCTCCATTGAAATGAGTTTCAAAATCTAATTCCAGGTTCTTTAAGTCAATTCCTTTTAATTGTTTCGGTAATTTGGACAAAAACACCGATCGGTTCGATCGTAAATGAATAAGTTCCCGGTAATGATCGATTAATTGTGCTAAAAAAGGATAGAGTTTTTGGGCGTGAAAGTTCGAATTTACTTCCTGAAGCCAAGCCAACAAGGTGTACTTTTTGTATTCAAAATCAATGTACTTATCAGTTAGCCAGTTTTTGCTTAATTCTGCCATAGTACGTTTATTTTTTTATTTACAACGGAACTTTGGTTTTTGAAGTTATACTCGTTAATAATTTTTAAAACTATGGTTGAAACTCCTTCTACTAATTCAGCCAATAAACCTTACTGTTTGTTGAAGACCGATGAAACTCTGAGGTACGGTTCGGGTAGGGATAGAAGTGGAAAACCCACAGCCGACCGCGGCGTTAGCCAAGGTCGGCGAGGATTTGGAACGGATAGCCCGGACCTGAGCCCGGAAATTTCAGACAAAATGAAATATTCATGCGAAGGTACCCGCATAAAAACCAAAACAAGCAAAATTGTAATCAGGTAAATCTTGTTCAAACCGCCGAATCCATTACCTTCGCTACGCAAAATGAGTAATAATAACAAACAAACAGTAGTTATAACAGGTGCTAGCAGCGGAATTGGAAAAGCACTGGCACAGGCCTATTCGGCCCAAGGTTACCAAGTGGTTATTAATGGCAGAACCCTTCAAACCTTGGAAACAACCCGGAAAGAATTAGAAAAATATGGCAACAAAGTGTTGGTGGTTACCGGAGATGTTGCCATTGAAAAAGACTGTAAAACACTGATTGACAAAACCATAGAAGAATTTGGCAGGTTGGATATTTTAATAAACAACGCCGGAATAAGCATGAGGGCCGTATTTAAAGATATGGAATTGAGTGTAATTGAACGTGTTATGGCGATTAATTTTTGGGGAACTGTTTATTGTACCAAATATGCATTGCCCTATTTATTGGAAAGCAAGGGATCAGTAGTGGGAATATCATCTATTGCCGGATATAAAGGATTACCCGGGCGGACAGGATATTCAGCATCTAAATTTGCCATGCAAGGCTTTTTAGAATCGTTGAGGTTAGAGAACCTAAACACCGGGTTGCATGTATTGATTGCTTGTCCGGGATACACCGCATCGAACATCCGAAATGTGGCCCTATCGGCTGATGGAAGTGCACAAGGTGAAACCCCGTTTGAGGAAGGAAATTTGATGAGTGCTGAGGAAGTAGCTTCACATATTGTGTCCTCGGTAAGGAGCAGGAAGGATAGATTGGTACTGACTAGGCAAGGAAAATTGCTTGTATTTTTGAATAAATTTTTTCCGAAATGGGTTGATCATTTGGTTTATAATACTGTTTCGAAGGAAGCCAATTCACCATTTAAATAAGATGGACAATTCGACCAAGAGAAGAATATTTAGGAAGGTAGAGAGTTTGGATGAAGAGCGTTTACAGGCCTTGTATCATTGGTTGGGATTGGATGAGGAAGATGATATTCAAAAAGCAAGGGAAAGAAACACCAATTTAGCAGGAGTTTGGAAAACTGTTCCGGATTTAGTTTTTAACGCCGTATTAAAGGAAATTTACACGAATAGAAAAGCTAAAAAGCTCTAGGGATGCAGGCATTGATAGAAACCGATATTTTGTTTCTCTATTTAAAGGGAAATAAACAAGTAGAAAGTCAGATGAAAAAGTATTTAGCTGAATACGGAAGGCTGAATATCAGTGTATTATCCTACGATGAAATCATTGAAAACTTGAATGCTAACAAAGCTATGAAGCAATTAAATGATTTTATGGAATTTTCGCGTTATAATAACATTATTCCATTGACTGTCAATTCGATTGAGATAGCTGCCGGACTTTATTCTTCAGCAAAGAGTTTAAAAAATCCATTTGACGACATCAGTATCCTTATTGCAGCTATTTGTTTAGAAAACCAATACAAATTAATTACCAGACAACCTGAATTTTTCAATCGGATAAGCGGATTGGTAGTAGAAAATTGGGAAATGGCTTAAATGAGATCCAGGAGGTTATTAACTCCAAAATCTCTGGTTTTAATAAAACCTTCTCCATGTTCAGTGCCGATTAAGCGACCTAATTCGGAAGCACGATTGCTAAGAGAGTCCAAAAAACCTTTGCTGGAAATAACGGTTGGAGGTTCGTTGGAGTTGGGGTTATAAAATTGTGATTTATGTGCCAAAACCGCTTGCATTTTGGTATTCCAGAATCCGGTAACATCGAAAATAAAATCAGGTTTCAGATCATAAAATTGGATGTAATGGAGAACATTGGAGGGTCTCCAAGGATCTTGCAATTGTCCATCGATACGGGTTTCAATTTGTCGGAGTCCGGCTAGAAAACAGGCTTCAACGACCAATTTTGCTGCTCTACCATGATTAGGATGACGATCGTTTGGTGCATTTGCCAGAACCAATTTAGGACGGTATTTACGAATAACCTCGATGATTTTTCGTTGATGAAACTCATCAATTTGGAAGAACCCATCTTTAAAACAAAGGTTTTCCCGGGCAGAGGCGCCCAAAATTTTCGCTGCATCTATGGCCTCCAGGTCTCTGATTTCCGGAGTTCCACGGGTTCCAAGTTCGCCTCTGGTTAAGTCTACAATACCAATGGAATTTCCAAGGAAAACCTGCTTTGCCAGGGTAGCTCCGGCAGCTAATTCAACATCGTCAGGATGAGCTCCAAATGCAAGAATATCAAGAATCATATGGGCAAAGATAAGAATTGTCATCTTTGCACTTACCTTTAGCCGTGCGAAACTTACTAGCGCCGATAGCGATTTTTTATGGACTTGTATTGAGGATAAGGCATTGGCTTTATGACACCGGCCTTATTGCCTCCTATAGGCCCTCTGTATTGACAATTTGCGTTGGAAATTTAGAATTTGGAGGGACAGGAAAAACGCCGCATTCTATTTATTTAATAGAAAAATTAATAAGCCAGGGACAGCGGCCGGGATTTGTAAGTCGAGGATATGGCCGTTTAACAAAAGGTTTGAAAACGGTGGATTTAGACTCAACTGCCAATCAGGTTGGAGATGAACCCTTGTTAATTAAAAACAAATTTCCTGAAATTCCGGTAGTGGTTTGCGAAAGCCGAGAAGAAGGAATTCTTTATTTGGAAAGAGTTCATCCGAACCTTTCGGTACTTATTCTGGATGATGCTTTTCAGCATCGAAGGGTAAGTCCTCATTATTCCATATTACTTACTAATGGAGAACAACCTTACTGGAAAAACAAGTTATTTCCTTGGGGAAGTTTAAGGGATATTCCGCAATCGGAAAAAAGGGCAAACATGGTAATTACCACCCGAATCAAGACTAAGACCCAATCGTATGTACGAGGTAAGGCTTGGGTAATTGAATCGGAGCAAAAAATAGGAAAACCTATATGCAAGTCTTTGAAAAAACCTGAAAAAGCTATTGAACGTTGGTTGGTTTTTTGCGGCATTGCCAAACCCGGTCAATTCATTGACTCAGTGAAGCAGGTTAGCCAAATA
>JAIBAJ010000152.1 GCA_019695265.1 Bacteroidia bacterium
AGCGTCCATCTTTGACCCATTGCTTAGTTTTTCAGGGAACAGCAAGAGCGGGTGGACGTTTGCTGAGCCTAGTCCCGAAGAAATTTCGGGATGGTTACTTTTTGGGGCAATGCCAACTCACGAAGTGCCCTCTTGGATACCTTTAAAAACAAGCAATCCATCCAAAAAAAGTGACATAAATTAAATTCCTTTGAATATCAAAAAGCTAAACCTTAACTAAAGGTCATTTCCTTGACCAGAATTTCTACGTTTTATATAGCTTATTCCTTTCAAAATTATCTTTGGTCAAAGGAAGGCCAGCCAGTAGTTAGCTGTTTTATTCTAGAAGATTCACTTCTTTTGGAATTTGGGTTAATGCAAAGCATAATTGGACTAATACAGAATTGCTATCGGTACATTCTACCTTTCGGAATGACTAATATGAATAAGAAGGGGCTTAGGTGTTTTAATAGCCTCGGGATAAGAATTTATTCAAATCTGTTAGGGTTAGTAGTTTGGGTGCGTCTCAACCTAATGCTTGGGTTGGCACCCTCGGGCAACGATAGAGGCAAGTAGCCCACAGGAGTGCGCGGCGCTAGCCAAGCACTACGAGGACTACAGCCGAAAGCGTGACCCGAAGCCCGATGCAATATGCCGGAATGATTTACTGCCATCAGTAGGGCGTAGGGGGCCCGCATACCTATAAACCTAAAAAAGAAATTAGCTAAACTTCGAAAACGAAAAGGAATGCTAAATCAATAGATTCTACTTCATCAGTAATTCTACTGCCGGACCGCTGATGTTAGTAAGAAAATTAGGGAAGATACCCGACATGAAAACAACGAAGGCAATTAGACTCAACAATACAAAATCTAATCCTTTGCTATCTTGAAAACCTTTGGAAGATTCGCCTGGTTCGCCCAGCATGGTTTTTTGGTATACATGTAACATATAAACTGCACCCAAAATCATAGTGAGTCCTGCAAATAGTGCTGCACTTGCCTTAAACTTAAATACACCGCTTAATAACAAAAATTCTCCAACAAACCCATTGGTTAAAGGTAATCCAACGCTACCGAGTAGAATAAGTAAGAATAGGGTGGCAAATGCCGGTGCAATGGTACGAATACCTCCAAGGGCCGAAATGGTTCGGGTTCCGGAAATACGCTCTACATAATCAACAACGATGAATAAGCCAACTGCATTAATACCATGGGCAATCATTTGAACTACCGCTCCATCGAGTCCTTGTTGGGTGTTTGAAAATACTCCGGCAGCAATTAATCCGATGTGAGCAAACGATGAATAGGCAATAAGACGTTTAAAATCTGTTTGTACCCAAGCAATTAAGGAACCATAAATAATACCTACTATGGAAAGTACAATAAGCAAATGTCCGTACTCACTAACCGCATTAGGGAACATGGGAATAATAACGCGAATAAGTCCATAAACACCCATTTTAGACATAATACCACTGAGTAACATGGTTCCTTGGGCAGGAGCATTGGTATAGGTATCAGGCTGCCAGGTGTGGAAAGGGAAAATGGGCATTTTAATGGCAAAAGCAATTAAAAACATCCAAAACAAGTTGGTTTGTTGTCCGCTCGACAATGCCACTTTATAGAGGGAAGAAAATTCAAAACTGTTTTCAGGATTAATGCTTCGGAGGTAAACCAGGCCAACCAGCATCAGCAGAGAGCCGGCCAGGGTATAGGCAAAAAATTTCAGGGTAATTTTAAAACGACCTTCACCACCAAACAACAGGCAAATAAAGTAAATTGGAATTAAGGCCAGCTCCCAGAATAAGTAAAAAAGGAAGGAATCGTAGGCAGTAAACACCCCAATTAACGCGCTTTCCATGAATAATACCAACGCATAAAACAAGGCCGGATTGGAATATTTTTCATCCTTGGTTGATAACAAAATAATAGGTACCAGGAAGGCAGTAAGGGCAACCAATAAAATAGAAATACCGTCCATGCCAACATGGAAGTTGGTACCGATTGCCTGAATCCAAGGCAGGTTCAGAGAAAATTGTTCTCCGGCACCGGAATCAAAAGACCAGGCGGCATATTTAGCAAGACCTAAAGTAACGATAGACGCGGCCAAGGCCATAAAACGAGCCGATTTATTGCCTGAAAACCAGGCCAATAAACCACCGATAAAGGGAATTAGTATGAGTAAAGTCGTAATCATGTCTTGTGCTTAGAAAATCACAGTCATTGAAAAAATAAAAGCTATGGCCAAAACCATGGCAATAAGGTAAAATCCAATATGTCCGGTTTGCAATTGACGGATTAATCCGCTTAAGGTTAGGGTAAAAGTTCCACTTCCTTCTACCGCCCCATCGATAATTTCTTTTTCTACGTATTTTTCTGTTTTACCGCTTAACCAGTGTAAAGGCTTAACAAACATGGATTCGTAAATTTCATCCACATAGTACTTGTTATATACCAGGCGTTGGAACCAGGACATTTCGCTCTCATCGGTAGGTAATTCCTTTTTGGTAAGGTAAGTGGTAAATGCCATGAAAATGGAAACTCCAGCCAACAATACTGCAAGTCCCATCAGCATCATTTCGGTAGTATGACTAATATGAGGTTCAAAGGAACGCAATTCGCTTGCTTCAAACACCGGCTTCAGAAAGTGTTTAAGACTTTCGCCTCCACCCAAAACTTCCGGTACATTCAAGAAACCACCAACCACCGACAAAACAGCCAGTACCATTAAAGGTGCGGTCATAACCAATGGTGATTCGTGCAAATGTTCCAATTGGTGTTTTGTTCCGCGGAAAGAACCAAAAAAGGTCAGGAACAACAGACGGAACATGTAGAAGGCCGTTAGCATGGAACCTAGTATACCGAATCCCCAAAGGATTGGGCTTTTGGTATAAACATGCGCCAGGATTTCATCTTTAGAGAAAAATCCGGCAAAGGGTGGTAGCCCCGAAATGGCGATTGTTGCTAATAAGAAAGTCCAGTAGGTAACAGGTATATGGCCTTTCAAACCTCCCATTTTACGAATGTCTTGTTCACCTCCCATCGCATGGATGACGCTCCCGGCACCCAGGAATAACAAAGCCTTAAAAAAGGCATGGGTTACCAAATGGAAAACTCCGGCGGTATAGGCTCCGGCACCCAAGCCAATGAACATATAGCCCAATTGACTAACGGTAGAGTATGCCAAAACCTTCTTAATATCGTTTTGAAACAAGCCGATGGTAGCAGCCATAAGAGCCGTAGCCATTCCGATGATTAGGATAAAATTCAGCGTATCGGGCGAAAGGGTGTACAGGATATTGCTACGGGCAATCATATAAATACCGGCGGTTACCATGGTGGCAGCATGAATAAGAGCTGAAACCGGTGTTGGTCCGGCCATGGCATCGGGTAACCAGGTGTACAAAGGAATTTGGGCACTTTTACCCATTGCACCTACAAACAACAGCATGGTAATGGCAAACAAAGTGGTATTGCCCTTGGTAAAGCCTTCGGCACTTGAAAACACATCGGCATAATTAACCGAACCAAACGTGATCCAAATGAGGAAAATACCCAATATGAAACCTAAATCTCCAATCCGATTCATAATGAAGGCCTTTTTGGCAGCGTTATTATAATCGGTGTTTTTGAACCAAAATCCAATTAATAAATACGAGCATAGTCCTACACCCTCCCAACCGGTGAACATGACAATATAATTGTCGCCCATAACCAGCAGCAACATAAAAAACACAAACAGATTGAGATAGCTCATAAACTGCTGAAACCTGTCGTCGTGAATCATGTAACCGATTGAATATACATGAATTAAGAATCCGATACCGGTAACAACCAACAGCATCATGAGGGATAGCGGATCAATTAAGAAAGAAAAAGGAATTTGTAAATTTCCACTGTGTATCCAATCAAACAAACGGATGGTTTGAGACTCCCCCTGGTTGTTCAAAAACAAAAAGGCCGACAATAAAAACGATCCTAGGATGGTTGAAGCAGCCAATGCTCCGAAAAAGCCTTTGGGTAAGGACTTGGGTAATAAGGCTATTAGCAGGAATCCTGCTAGTGGGAAGATGGGGATAAGCCAGGCAAAATTTTCCATTAATGCGATTGCTGGGGGTTGACTTAATGTTTGATATTGCTAAGAGTTTCGATGTTCACGCTTCCGGTATTCCGGTATATCATGGCCAAAATGGCTAGACCAACTGCTACTTCTGCAGCAGCTACTGCCATAATAAAAAACACAAATACTTGACCTTGTGAATCACCATGGTGTACCGAAAAAGCAGCTAAAAGCAGGTTCACCGCATTTAACATCAATTCGATGCACATAAATATAATGATGGCATTTCTACGAAAAAGAACGCCAAATACGCCAATACCAAATAGCAAACTACTTAGTAAAATGTAATGCGATAATGGCGCTGCAAGTAATAGTTGATTCATGTGGTTATTCCGGTTTAGGAGTTAACGGTTTCTTCTTTCTTTCCCAACATAACTGCACCTACCATAGCAATTAAAAACAGGATGGAAGAAACTTCAAATGGCAACATAAATTCGTTAAACAAGGTTTTTCCCAGGTTTTCAAGTAAACCGATCGAGGTGCTAACATTGCTTTTAACCGGTAAACTATCCGCTCCTTTTACCGATGCCGTGATGACCAACAAAAGCAAACCCGAAGCCAATACCGCAGCAATTTGTACCATCCACGATTTGCCGGGCTCCGAATCTTTGTTCAAATTCATCATCATCAATACATATAAAAACAAAACCATGATGGCCCCTGCATAAACAATGATATGAACCGCAGCCAAAAACTGGGCATTTAATAAAACATAATGTCCGGCAATAGCAAAAAATGTCATTACCAAGTACAAAACACTGTGAACCGGATTTTTGCTACGAACCACCAAGGCGGCAAAAAACACAGCTAAAAACGATAAAAAGTAAAAGAAATAATGTGTCATCCCAATGTTATGAAGTAGCTCTTTGTTTCCGATTGCTTACATCTACCCTTTCTTGAGGCGCAACACCTTCAACCAGGATATCCTTGCCAAACACAAAGCGATCACGCTCAAAATTGGCCGGTGTAATTCGGTCAGTTAAATAAATGGCTTGCTTTGGACAGGCTTCTTCGCACAGTCCGCAAAAAATGCAACGCAACATATTAATCTCATACTTCGCTGCATACTTCTCCTCCCGGTATAAATTCTCCTCTCCCTTTTTACGTTCAGCAGCTTCCATGGTAATGGCTTCTGCCGGACAAGCTACCGCACAAAGCCCACAAGCCGTACAGTTTTCACGACCCTGATCATCACGTTTCAATACGTGCATCCCACGGTATACATTGGAAAATTCCCTCTTTACTTCAGGATAATTAATCGTTACTTTCTTCTTGAAAAGGTGTCGGAAAGTAACAACTAACCCACTGAAAATGGCAGGAAGATAAAGCCTTTCCATCAAAGTCATAGGCTTCTGTTCGATTACTTTGGTGCGATTGGTTAATTGCATGCTTGAAGGTTATACCTTTTTTCGGGCTGCGAAGTTAGCTGAATTGTCCAAAAATTATACGATGGACAATCATTTTAATCGAAAATGTTTTTTAAATTTATTTTATTCCTGATTTAGTCCAAAATCAAGCCCTTTCCTAAAGTTTGGTAAAGTCCGATGCAACAAGCTGTCTATGATTTTTTAATTCCCTTTGCTTCGGCTATCAGCCCCTAGCCCTTCCACTGCTTTACCCCATTCACTATTTTCCCCAATAGCCTTATTCTCTTTTAACCGAAATTAAGACGATTTTCTTCTTTTTCCCACCTTTTTCCCTGTGTTTGTTCCTTTAAATTATTCTAACAACCCTCCTCCAATTTAAACCTTTTTTCTCCCCCTTTGTCAGTATCTTTTTTTATTTTAAACAAGAAGACAAACTTTATTCAGCCAAATATCCCATTTTTGCACCCTTGTCACAGAAAGTCACTTTTAAGCCTACCGAAAAATCCGATTTCCATGCCGAACTTAAACGTCGGGTAAATCGCTATTTCGAAGATAATAAGCTGGATACCAAAGGAAATTTTGCCTTTTATTTCAAAGCTTTCTTCTTTATTTCCCTCTATTGG
>JAIBAJ010000153.1 GCA_019695265.1 Bacteroidia bacterium
GCCCAATAAGAACCTCCTGTGCTTATTGGAAGTGTGGTTCCTGTGGAGTTATCATTCCAAAGAATGCTAGAAAACTGACTACTAATTACTTGCCCTGTCACACCAGGAAAAGTGGAATATGGTGGATTCTGATTAATATTTAAGAAAATATCATTGTTATTATCATCCTTTCCTGTTAAAGAACCGTCGGCATTCCTGAATACCATTGAAATTGCTGTAACACCTGTTCCTTGGGCATAACCATAATAACTTGCCGGGTGAATGGTAATAACCCAGTTGTTGTTCCCCAAACTAGTCATTTCACCAACACCATCGTCAAGGCCCCAGTTACCAACATAATTAGTCACCGGTCCAAAAGGAACAAATTGTATTCCGCTGTGCATGTAAACTTTAGGTGCGCCAAACAGACCTGTTACACCTAGGTTTGCGTTGTAAAAAATCTTTAACGAATCTCCATCGGGAGTTAAGGTAACACCAGGATCCAAAACAATTGAACTTAACCCGCAAATAGAAGTATCTTGTCCTAAGCTAATTTGAGGATTAGAAACATACACATTTACGGTATCGTCCTTGTATCCACCGGTCATTGGATTAATAATATGAACGGAATACTGTCCTGGGCCATTAACCTGAATGGACTGAGTAATTGGTCCTGTTGACCAAGTATATTGAAAACCTGCAGTAGCACTTAAGGTCAGGGGGAAAGAAGAAGAGCAAACGGTGGTATCATTGCTAGCAGATGCATTGAAAACAGGATCATTTATTACGTTATAATTATAATTTAAGCCACCATTATTACCAAGGTTTATAGTTTGCATATCCCAATCTGAAGTAGGATTATTAACGGTAGTGGTAAACACGTAATAACTTATTGTAGTACCTGCAATAGCTTGAGCCGGAATAGTTGCAGTACCGGTATTTCCAACCATATTAACTTGAACAATTGAATTAATTCCTGCATAACCATCCGGTGAATAACGAATATATACTTTTTCTTCCGGAGACAGTGCTGTACTGGTATTAACAGTAACTACAACCGGGGTGTTGATCATTATTTGACTACCGGAAGGACTTTGAGAAACGTTAGTAATTGTTACAGGCTGGGCGCTGGTTTCCATAAAAATAGCATCGGCATTAGCATAACCTACGTCTCTAAAATTAACGGTATACCACTTATTAGCTCCCAGAGTAATGGAATTATCTGCTCCACCTCCATCGTTGTGAAATACATAATTTTGGATAGTATTAAGAGACACTGTAACATCTGTCCACTTATTCGAATATGGTGTTGCAGCAGGACCGCTGGAGAAAAGAAAATTATTTACCCCGGCTGTAGCATTGGCACCGGATGATGTTGTAAAAGTGGTGTGATATCTTCTTGTTCCTGTTGTAATGATATTAAAACCACCATTGGCAACTTGATTTGGATTGCCAAAAACAGACCCAGAGGCAGGAGGATTGGTGTAACTATTCCATGTTCCAGGCAAATTAACACCTTCGGGCTCGTAAACGACTTGAGCGCTGGAATCCTTTTCAAATAAGGTATTGCATAAAGCAATTAACAAAGTGACTTTCAGTAATTTATTCATTTGGGCAAACAGGCTTGGTGTCAAAAACACACTTAGTTAAACATTGCCAAAAATAAGCCATTTTTTTTAATTTACAACATTAAATTTCCACTTCAAAAATGGAGAGAGTATAATGATCAAGCCAAATACTTAACAAAGACTTATTCTTAGTTTAATTTTTACCCAAAATGGAGGGTGGAAATTTGCAAACCATGAAAATAGCCAAACGAAAAATTGACCTCCTAGTTATCTCCGATGTTCATTTGGGAACCTATGGCTGCCATGCCAGAGAATTAGCTAATTATTTAAAATCTGTTGATCCGGGTAAAATAATTCCAAATGGAGATATCATAGATGGTTGGCAATTTAGCAAAAACTTTTGGCCCCAGACACATAGTGAAGTCTTAAAGATAATTGTAGACTTCATGGCAAGTGGAACACCGGTTTATTACCTAACAGGAAATCACGATGAAATACTGCGAAAATTCTCTGGCTTTCAGCTTTCGAATTTTCATTTAGTTGACAAACTCGTTATTGAAGAAAATGGAGAGAAGTTTTGGTTCTTTCATGGAGACATTTTTGACCTTTCAGTCAATTATGCCAAATGGATTGCGAAAATTGGAGGGTATAGTTACGATTACCTCATTTTACTGAATCGATGGATAAACCTGATCTTGGAAAAAATGGGAAAAGAAAAAGTTTCCATATCCAAGAAAATTAAGAATTCCATTAAATCAGCAGTAAAATTTTCAAATGATTATGAAAAAATTGCCATTGACCATGCAATAGATCAAGGGTATGACTATGTTATTTGTGGGCATATTCACCAACCCTGCATGAGAACTTTTGAATCAGAAAAAGGCAAGGTAACCTATTTAAATTCAGGCGACTGGGTAGAAAACTTAACCTCCTTGGAATATACAGATGGAAAATGGTCCCTTTTTTATTACCCTACCGAAATTCCAAATACAACGATTAAACCCATAGGGGAATTAGGCCTTTTAAACGGCAAGGCTCTCAAAGTTGCTTAATTTTCAAAAAAAATCTTTCGGCATTTGCAACCTTTTAATGGAAGTACTCCGTTAAAATCGACCTGATTTGAAAATTCTTGAAAATTAATTTACTATCATTCAAACCTATTTCTACTTTTGAAGACCTCATTTTTGGGGACATTCTAAAATTTAATTATCCTTGCAATTCTTTTTAACACCCATGAACTATAAAAAGCTCACATTTAACTTTGTGATTGGCGCTGCAATTGGCGGCAGTCTGCTGTTGTCAAGTTGCGGATCCGGAGACAAAAAAGAACCTGAAGCCGATGGAAAGGACACCGCAAGTTCGCCCAGTTTGGTAAAATTAGGTAATGCTCATTTCAGCATTCCTTCGCCTTTCCAAACAGCCATGCTCATTAAAGCCACAGGAGCTCAATACAATAAGGATATTCTTAATTCGCCAAAGAATTTCTCCAAATACGCGACAAATTTCAAAAAAGCTATTAATCTTGGCGTATATGGAGCTGATGTCGGTTATGTTACCATGTATGATCAAACCCAGGATGCATTAGGGTATATTGGTTCGATTCGAAAACTTACAGAGGAGTTAGGCATCAACAATGGTTTTGATGCAAATACTATGAAACGCTTCGAACAAAACCTTGGAAAACGCGATTCCATGTTAAGTATGGTGGCTGTTGGTTACAGAGCCTCTGATGCTTTCTTAAAAGACAATGATCGTTTAGATGTAGGGGCCCTAATTTTAACAGGGGGCTGGATTGAAACACTTTATTTCAGCACCAAAGTAGCATCAGCCAAAAACAATCAAGATATCATAAATCGTATTGGGGAACAAAAGTATACACTTGACAATTTAATTAAATTGCTACAACCTTATTATAATCAACCGGATTATACCGGTTTAATTGATCAACTTATTGATTTAGCTTACGATTTTGATGCCATTGACATTGAATATAAATATGTTAAACCAGTAACTGATGTAGCAAATAAAACTACAACGATAAATAGCTCCACTAAGGTTATCATCTCCAAAGAGCAATTGGAAACCATTTCCAAGAAAATCGAAAAAATCAGAACAACAATTGTAGGCTAACCCAACTTAGATCATTAACCAACATGAAAAAAATTCTTTCAATTTTGTCCCTAATCTTTCTTCTAGGGATAAGTTTCCAAAATGTATCTGCACAATGTGATAGCATTGCTAATATTTGTAATAAAAATATGGCAAAAAACTATATTTCTGATGGACAAAGCTACCGTGCATTGTTGAATAATCAGGAAATTGCAGAGTTTAAAGCTGTATTCTATGGAAATAGCACCTACCGTGTTTCCGGTTGCTCCGGATTTACTGATGGCAATTTGGTTTTTTCTGTTTTTGACCAAGAGAAAAACCTGCTTTTCACCAATGCCGATCAAAAAAACGCTCCTTATTGGGATCTGAAATTTGGCAATACTTTATCTTGTACCATCGAAGCCCAGCTGAATACTACTAACCAAGCTTCAGGTTGTGCGGTTATGCTAATTGGTTTTAAGCAATAGCATTCCTATAAAAAGAAACTAAAAGGCCGCAAGTTGCGGCCTTTTTTATTTCTATCTATACTCAATGAGGCCGATAAACAATTGAATCATTGCTAACCAGGGCTTAAACCCAGATTGCACGTTTTGAATGCACAAACGAGTTAAGAATTTGTAAATCAATTTGTTTGTCCAGATTGACAAAAACTTCTACATCGGGGGAAGCCAAATAAATCAAGCAGTTATGAAATTCAATCCTCTACTGCGTATTTTGGGTTAAACAATCATTTGCCCTAGGCATTTGCAATGATTTAACATAAAACACCCCGAACTTCAAACATTCCATTTTTGGTGAATTGATTCTAATACTTCAGGCAAAAAATAAGCAATAGTTAAAAGGATTTGCATTTTCTGTAATGCCGCCTTTTAAGGAGAACTTGGCTATTGGTAATAAATTAACCTAAAACAGCTATGCTGTAGTTTTAAACTATCCCCTTTTCAGAAACTTATAAATTCAATAAAGATTAGGGTTAGAAATTATAGTTATAAGTTGCGCATCGGGCAACGATAGAGGCAAGTAGCTCCAAGCCAACGCAGCGTTTAGCGGAGTGGGCTTGGACTACAGCCGAAAGCGTGACCCGAACGCCCATGCAAGTTGATTTGAGTTTAGTAAAAAGGTAGTTGGGCGGAGGGGGCCCGCATATAAGAAATTATAAAAAATTGTTGAACTGGCATAAATAACCTTTTGAATAAACCCAATAAGGTATCTTGAATATCAAATTTTCTTCAAAAAATCAAATGAAGCGAATGTTCAGGACAAATAAGTGAATTTTAAACCACACTTAATCCAAAATCAAATAAACTCACAGGAAGGAAAACTGTTTCAATTTAAATCTTTAGAAAATCGCAGAAAGGTAAAACAAGTAGCTAAACTTACTTTAAACATATAATAAATTGCATCGAAGGTTCCAATAGATGAAACACCGCCGTCCCTTTCACGCATTAGAACAGGAGCTTCCGAAACTTTCAAACCAAATTTTGAATACATGACTAAACTTTCCGGTTCAGGATATTCATCCGGATAATAGTTGTAAATGACTGCTAATGCCTTCCTATTCAACAACCGAAAACCTGAAGTTGTATCTTGAATAGATTGTCCAGTCAGGATAGTATTTAACCATGAAAAATAACGAATACCAAATCTTCTCATAATTGAAGATTGAAAACCTTCCTTATCAATAAATCGAGAACCAATTACTACATCACTTTTCGAGTTTGAAAATTCAGCAAGTAATTTAGGAATTTCTGCTGCGGGATGTTGTCCATCTCCATCGATTTGAAAGGCTAAATCAAAACCATGATTATATGCATATTTCATTCCGGTTTGTACAGCTCCTCCAATACCAAGGTTAACGGGCAAATGAATTGGAATACAAGGTAGTTGGTTAATAATATCCCCTGTTTGATCTGTGCTGCAATCATTAACAACAACAACCGTTAAACTTAAATTTTCGGTTTGAGCAAAAGAAACCAACCCTCCCACTACGGAAGATATTGCCATACTTTCATTATATGCAGGAACTACAGCAGCAATTCTCATAAATTAAGGACAAATAATATGTCCATTGGAGTCAATTCCACATTGAATGGAAGAAACCTTAACTAGATCAATTGCTCCTAATCCACCGGGTTTAGATGAATCAAGAACGATAGTAAATTTAACTTTATCACCAACAACTGAACCCGAATAGCTGGTAGAAAATGTAATTTGAGTTTTGCAGGTTGGATTACCCTGATCACCGGCATGAGTTCTGCACAATTCTACTTTTCCACCTCCTCCATAAGGATCTTTGATTACAATTACACCATTTCCCATTTTTTCTTGTTTTTAATTGGTATTCTTATTTCTTTTGCAATACTAAGTTAATTATTCCAATTTTTTGAAGAAAGCTGCCTTTTTAACCAAAATTTCCTTCCTTCTTATACTTA
>JAIBAJ010000154.1 GCA_019695265.1 Bacteroidia bacterium
GTATCTTTCCCTTGTAAAACACTTTGGATTATAGCATACTGTTCACCTTTAAAGTTCTTGAAACCAAAGTACTTTTCTAAGGATTGAGTAATTTCTTTTTCTGAAAATGATAATTCTTTTGCTTGTTCAGCCATTTCTAGGTGCTTTTGGTTTTTATTTTAAGTTCGATTTTTTTAACGGGTTGCGAAATTAAGTGTCAAGTGTAAACACTCAGCAGTTACTTATCGGTTTTTTTTTTCTTGCTATATCCCTATAGAATCATCCCGAATAAGCCTTACCTAAGTCATCACAAGAAAACTATCTTTGCATCTCAAAAATAGTTCAATTACGTTCCGTTTCACATAAATTTTCATTTTTTTTTCATAAAACCTATTAATTCGTGAAAACTTCCGACCAACTATTGAAAATTGGCACAAGAACCTTACTGATGGAAGCAGAGGCATTGCGGCATGCCTCAGGACTATTGGGAGAGTCATTTATTAAATCGGTAGAATGCATATTAAAAAGCCAAGGAAGGGTTATTGTAACCGGAATCGGAAAAAGTGCAATTGTTGGACAAAAAATAGTAGCCACCTTTAATAGCACCGGAACACCCTCCATATTTATGCATGCCGCCGATGCAATTCATGGCGATTTGGGTATAATTCAGAAACAAGATATCGTACTTTGTATAAGCAATAGCGGAAGTACTGCCGAAATAAAGGCCTTGATTCCTTTAGTAAAGAATTTAGGAAACACCATACTTAGTATTACCGGAAATCTTCAATCGTATTTAGGAATCCATTCCGATTGGGCCATTTCAAGCTATGTTGAAAAGGAAGCTTGCACCATTAACCTGGCCCCAACTTCAAGCACTACGGTTCAAATGGCTTTAGGTGATGCCTTGGCCAATGCTTTAATGGAATCCAAAGGTTTCAAAGCCGAAGATTTTGCCCAGTTTCATCCCGGAGGTTCATTAGGTAAAGCTCTGCTATTAAAAGTTTCAGATTTAGTTAAAAATCAAGCATTCCCAACTGTTGGACCGGATAGCAATTTAGCCGAAATTGTGGTTGGAATCAGTTCAGGCAGAAAAGGAGCAGTTGTAGTAATGGACGGTTCTAAGCTGATCGGAATAATTACTGATGGAGACCTCAGGCGTTACCTGGGTGAAGGTGGTTTAGAATTAAAAAATTGTAAGGCTATTGATTTAGCTAGTAAAAACCCCAAAACTACCTCATTGGATTCCTTAGCCATAGAGGCATTAAACACCATGAAATCCAACAAAATAAATCAATTAATTGTGGTAGATAATCAAACCCCTGCAGGCATCCTTCATATACAAGAAATACTGTCGGAAGGACTATTATAGTTTAATTATCCAGCCAAACCCTACCCTGTCTCCAGCTATCTACAGCTTGATACCATTGATTTTTATAGGTAGTATTACGACTCAAACTATAATCATTGTCGGAAAATGGATTCTCCATCTTTAAAAAGGTAAATGAAAGTGATAAAAGGCTGCTTTCTGATCCATATATCCATTGTTCAGAAGCAGAATTTCTATACACAATGGTTGGTGGTCCAAAGATTAAATAAATTAAGCCTCTGTCAGACTTCCATCCTTCCAGGTAAGAGGTAAAATAAACATTGGAATCCTTTACACGGTTGTAGAAAATCTTAATTAAATCTCTTGCCCTATCCTGACTTCCTGAACATTCAATCCAAAACTTTTCTATCGCAGCCCTGCGGGTTGGCGATTCCGATATTTCTTTAAACTCCTGCTTAGAACTTAAGAATCGTAATGGTGCCAACATAATTTCCGGATCCTTTACATTGGGAAAATTATCATAATACCTTTTTAAGGTAAATCCGCCGGTATCGGATGGTTTCCGTCGTATTAAATACAATCCTTTGGAAGGCAAGGTGAACCGGGCTGCCCGATCAAAAGGCAAATAAAAACTGCTGTCTGGTTTAAGATCAGAAGCTTGTCCCTCTACTATAGCAAAAGGTGGTGCAGGTAAAGGAAATTCCTTCCCATATAATTCCACAAAAAAGGTTTGCCCTTCCGGATAATTGCATTTTAATTCTACTTCCTGGCCCTTCCCAATACTTAGGTCAAAAACAGGCATGGTATCTCCGGGCGATACCACCATTATATCCTGTGGATTGAAGGATTTGGTGCGGTCAACAGGTATAAAATTTTGTATGAATTGATTGCGATTATTATCGGAAAACTTAACAATTGCCAACATTTTTGAACCTTTGGCCACCTTCAATTCGGTATAACCATAGTAATAATCTGCCTTCACACTATCACTAGCTATTAACTGAACACTTCCCGAATCTACAATAGACTTATTCTCATAATCCTGAACAATGGAAAAACTAAGTGAAAATTTAGCATTGGAATAATTGGATTCGGATGACCTGGTAAAAAGTAATTCCTTGGAATTTATTCGAAAATAAAGGGCACTTACACTGTCATTTCGGTTGAATACAACATATTCCGGATGTAAATAGCTTTGTTCTTTATTATATATATAACTTAGGTTTTGGTTGGTTACCAGGGCTGGGGTTGAACAGGAAGACAAACCCAGAATGATACTCACAACTAAGCAAACCAGTATTCCAATTCTACTTTTCATTTCATCAATACCATCCGGCAATCGGGATTGGCTGTGTTCTAAAATTCGGCTAAAATAGCTGATTTAACCCAAATAAATAGTACAAATTACAATTCAACCATAAAACAAACCTGCCTGGTCAACTTGGGCTAAAAAGCATTCTTTCCGATATTTCTAAGCAATGCATAAATATAATTTAGGGTATTCTAAGAAGCCAAGCATGACGAATAATCTTTAATTTTCTTGTTATGCGGGCCCCTTCCGCCCAACATTCTATTGGCTGTAATCCTAAACAATCTGCATGGGCGTTCAGGTCACGCTATCGGCTGTAGTCCTCGTCCCCCTAGGCTATCGCCATAGGTGTCCTGTGGGCTACTTGCCTCTATCGTTGCCCGATGCGCTACCTACACCTGAAGTTACTAATCCAACTAATAACCGTATCTAGTCGTTTCCTGCCAGGTGGTGAATTACTAACCCTTCATGAAATAATCCTATGCCTGTTTACATTTTAATTCCTTAATTCCTTGCCTCAAGTCAGCACAATAGTACATTCCTCATGTATATTTGCCTCGGTGTTAAAAAAGGGTTCTATCCTATTTATTGTTCCATATCCTCGCGGAACAGCAGCAAGTCAAAGATTTCGCTTTGAACAATATCTTCCTTCCCTCGAAAAAGCAGGATGGGAAATTCATTATCATAGTTTTCTTTCGGATTATGCTTGGAAGATTCTATATAAACCAGGACATTTTCCTTCCAAAGCCTGGGAAATTGCAAAAGGACTCTTGCGAAGACTTGCACTATTAGTCAGCATAAGAAAGTACAATTATGTCTTTATTCATCGCGAAACGGCTCCGCTGGGACCGCCCTTTTTTGAATATATTGCTAAATTTTTGGGAGCCAAGATAATTTATGACTTTGATGATGCTATTTGGATTCCCAATTTTAGTGAAAACAACAAAGGGTTTGGTTTTCTAAAACGTTTTAAAAACACAGAAACACTTTGTAAACTTGCCTATAAAGTTTCTTGTGGAAACGAATACCTCTGTAAGTATGCCTCTCAATTTAATGAGGCCGTAGTATTAAATCCAACCACCATTGATACCAGGAATTTACACAACCGGGTAAATCCACATACCCAAACCATGTTAACCATTGGATGGACCGGCACCCATTCTACCATTCGTTACTTGAATGATTTATTACCTGTTTTTGAAAAACTTGAAAAAGATTTCACTTTTAAACTTAGAGTTATCAGCGACAGAGCACCCGATTTCTCCTTAAAATCATTGGAATATATACGTTGGAAAGAGGAAAGTGAAATTCAAGATTTATTGCAAATCGATATTGGTTTAATGCCACTTTCACCAGACAAATGGAGTGAAGGAAAATGTGGATTTAAAGCATTGCAATATATGGCACTGGGAATACCTTCTCTGGTTTCGCCGGTCGGGGTAAATACTAAAATTGTTGATCACGGCATCAATGGTTTTGTTTGTTCAACCGAAGACGAATGGCTACATTATTTAACCTTGTTGCTTACCAATAGGCCATTGCTACAAGAAATGGGAAGTCGAACCAGGGAAAAAATCGAGAATCACTTTTCGGTTCAATCCAACACTGAAAATTTCCTGCATTTATTTCATTAATCCTTTACAGGATGTCGTTCCGGTAGCCCTTTCTTGGCATTATCATAATCAGGGGCTTCAATGAGTTCAGAATAATCACTGGGCCAATTCGCCTGAAACATCAGTCTCCAATATGCTTTGGAAGTCATGCTATCAAAATGCAATATAGATCTTGAGAATTGCCAGGTTTGAAAAATATTCAGTTGAATGAAGAAAATGAGCAAGAAAGCGAAACTATACTTTACCCAATAATTGGCATTCAGAACTATTGCAATAAAACTTGCTAAAGGAATAGCCATTAAAGGATAGATATCTACCATGGGACGTTGACCAAAAGATGAACCATACCACCAACACCACCAGCAACTAATAATGTAAATTTGCAAAGGCAGGTATATCCACAATACCAAACGCCAGGCCTTGGCAAATTTTCCAACCAACAGTATTCCTGCCACCGCTAAAAACATCAAGGGAGTATAAACCAACCAGCCATTTCTATAACTAAACAGTACTTCCGTCCAATGTGGGTTATTCCAAAAAATTCGTTCTTCACCATAGGTATAATAGAAGTACTGTCCGGTTTGCTGTTTCCAATACATCAATTGAGGATACCAAACCAGCATAGCCATTGCTAACACTACGATAATCCAATACCAATTTTTAATCCACATAGCCAATCTTTCCTTACAATCAGAAAAAGTATAAATGCTATAAAAAGCAAACATGAGAATTACAATGGAATTGGTAGGTCTGATTAAACTTATCAAACCTAAGCACAAACCTATCCAAATGGAATTCCACCAACCGGGTTTCAAATACCAAGATCGTATTCCAACCAAAATACAGGCAAAAAGAAAAAAGGAATAGGCATGAGACATCAAAATATCATGCGTGACATAGCAAAACAGGTTGGTTCCCAATCCAATACACAACAAGGTAATGGCTGTTACCAGTTTTTCGAAATATTGCAACAAAAAATACCTCATCAATAGGAGCCCCAGAAAGGCATAAACAAAGGTGCCAACAGCCAGCCAAGATTTATAATGAGTACTAAAACCATCGGCAGGGAAGTGATTTGTTTGCAAAGTAGAATAATGTCCAATGAAAAAGAATGGTGCATACAACATCGAAACACCCATACTCATTTTAAAAACATGTTTACCTTCCGGAGTATCCATGTGCCAATACCTCCCCCCTGCATTAGGATCAAATTTCATAGTATCCAGAAAATTCAATGCCAGGTCATGGTGGATAAAGTAAGCAGGCAGATAGCTGTAATATTGAATAACATCGTGTTGAATGATATCTTGTTCTACACGGTTGGAAGTCCTGATAGAAAAAAACCAAGCCATCAAACAAGCCATTATGGCCAAAATACTTAAATCAAATTTCCTCTCCATTTCGACTTTAAAAAGATGAATTAGCTATTGTAACGAATATTATCAATCAAACGAACTTCACCAAACCACGCTGCTACACAAATAACATAGTTTTTGTTAGGTTGGATGATTCGAGCAGGCTCTAAGGTATCAGCGTCTGATACTTCCAAATATTCCGGATTTAGAAAACCACCAGATTTAAGTTGTTCAACACCTTGCTGAAGAACTTCTTCAACGGTTACCTTTCCAAGATTTTCCTGTACAAATTTCAGGGTTTGATAAATTATGGAAGCTCTTTCCCTGTCCTTATCCGATAATCGCTCATTTCTTGAACTCATGGCCAATCCGTTTGCAAGGCGAAGGGTTGGACAAGGAACAATGGTAATAGGCAATTGTAAGTTTCGTGTCATGGTTTGAATAATAGCCAATTGTTGAA
>JAIBAJ010000155.1 GCA_019695265.1 Bacteroidia bacterium
ACTACTGTAACCAATATAAAACCTATTTAATTTACTTGAATAAAGGATGTATACATAAAACATAGAAAATGAATTTTTGTAATAATAAAAAAAGCCCCATTTGGAGCTTTCTTCTTTCTGTGGAGCCAGTGGGAGTCGAACCCACGACCTCTTTCCCGAATTGATTTCGGGACATGCAAACGCTCTAGCCAGCAGAGCTTAAACTGAAAAACTTTAAAGAACTATTGACAATAAAAAAAGCTCCAATTGGGAGCCTTTTTCATTTAGTGGAGCCTACGAACCAAATGTCGAACACCTTGGTGGAGGAAATGAGGAGGTTGGGGAGGATTAACTGGAATAAATTTTAGAGAATTAAATCTTTGCATTTTGTCTGCCATGGTTAAATAAATCATAAGCTATCCGTTTCCAACACCCACCAGTTATCCTCCCATTTGAAGGCAACAACACCATATTGTTTGTTGTAATAGAGTTCACTGCTGCAATCCCAGGGAGGCAAAACGGAATGATAACAATCGTTAAAGATTTTCCCGTTTAACTGAATTGAATTCATTTCGTAAGGGTTGATGGTGGAGAAATTATGACTTGAATAACACTTTGCATCATTTTCAATTAAGATGCCGAAATTTTTACTAATAGTATCAATATCAGGATAACGTCCAAATAATGAGTAATATAATCTATTAATAATTTTAGAATCAGAAATGTAATCAATGTAATAATAGTTATAATAGCTAATAACGTTATTATAATTCGTGTCTATTTTTGAATATATAGAAGATTTAAAATTTGTTAAAAGAATAGTGCTGTCCAATTCATTGCAATGATAATAAATACTGTCAAAGTTTTTAAAATTATTAATGAAGGTGTAATCATTACTTGAAAGCGTATCATAACTGTAGGTGTATTCAATTTTGCTTTTTTGTATGCTTTCCTTTTTGCAAGAGACTATTAGATAAAGAATAAGCAAGTAAATAAGTTGAATCCTTTTCATTGAATTGTCAGTTTAAAATTGTGTTTCTCCTTTCCTTCGGTTTCAGAAATACTTAGGAAATAAATTCCTTTAGCAAAATCGTTCGTTTTTATAATAGTTGCTTCTTCAAATAAGCGACCACTCCTTACCACCTGCCCCAATGAGGAATAAACGAAATAGTCATATTTTCCAAAGTTGCCTGATTTTCTATCTATAAAAAAATATTCACCAGCCGGAATGGGATATACTAAAAATGAATTATTTTCAACTGTTTGTGCATGAATAAAAGCAGGTTCATTTATTCCATTTGTAATATAGTGACAGTCCTTTATATGAATTACCACTTCCATTGTATCTTTTTTAATGGTTATTGCAGTTAGTCTGTATGAGGTGTTGTTATTGAATACTAAGGTTGTGTCCCGTATCCTTTCTCCGCTAATATACAATTCTTTCGGATAAAGTTTGAACAAATTGAGGATTTGACCCAAGCTTGTACCTGAACAAATATTTATTTCTCTGGTCGGTAAGGCAGTTTGTTCCCCATTAGAACTTTTGAAATCGGAGTATTTTGGCCAAACCTTAAAGGCAATGTCATGAGTGGTTGTTAGGTCCGGTGTTTGTACGAATAATGTCCCGAAAGCAGTATTGGTTTCTTCGATATTTCCAACCGGATCGCCCGTTTGCGTATCGAACCATTGCACATTATAAATTATGGATGCATCTGTGTCGAAATTTTCAAAAAGGAGTACTCTTGGATTAATGGAATATATTGAATTTGCTTCATCTTGACAATCAGGGTCGTCGCTTGGACAAAAAGTCCTTTGATGATCGTTTCCAAAATAAAAACAATCCCCTGGTTCATTTGCCCAATAAGCACTTCGGTTATGAACCCATCCCATAATTTGGGTATTTTGTTGATTTTGTAAATATAAGCATTCGATATGGTCATCAGCAGGGGTAAGATTTAGATTATAGGAGCTTGTGGTATGGTGCGGGGTAAAGTTATTCCATTCAAAATCCACCCCTTGCATGAATTTTGAAATCCCGGTATAGTTGACATAATCGCCCCAGTAATAATAATCCATCCAATTCCAATGCATGATGGTTCCCAAAGTTCCGGACATGGCTGATGCCCAAAGCTCATTGTGCAATCCCCACCTATCACAAGCATATAATTCACGTAACGGTGTGCCACCTTCTCCGATTAATACTGGTTTGTGATAGTCATTCCACAGTGTTTTTACATTTTCATTTAATGAAAGTCCATAGTTCCGTGCAGAACCATAGTTGTATGCGTTAACATCAACAAAATCAATTAAATCAGAATCAAATGGTTCATCCTCTGGAAAAGTAATAGGCCATGTTAAATAACTATATGTAACTAAATGTGGATCTCTTAGGCCTTGTTTTAAGTATGCTGCTGCACTTTCAATCCAGTTTCTTCTATATTGTCTTACCTCGGGATTACCATCACAACACCAATTAATTTCATTAAATAATTCGTAAGCTAAAAGATGAGGCCCATAACCCCATCTTGAGGAAATATACCTTAGCTTTCTATTATAGTATTTAGCTATCCCAGGATTATTAAGATTAAAAAAATCCGTTAAGTAATCCACCCCAGAGGTGCGTCCGTAATTTAATGGATGGGATGAACGATAGGGGTTTCCATAATTGGTCCCACCCGATGGGTACCAATTGTCTGGCATCCATGACCAATCTGCGCCACCAATATCTGAACATGGCCTTGGTTCATCTTCAGCTAAGGCAAAACCAGGTTGATCTACATATAAATGAAAGTAGGCATTGTTTTTTTCAATAAATTCAATTTTTTCATCCAATTCCCATGCATTCATTTGCCTTGTTACAGCAAATGGACTGGTGTTTATATTATTATTACTATAAACTAACTCATCAGGAATATAACGAGAAGCATAGTTCCCTAATTCTTCTCTTTCTATTCCAAATGGACCGGGTTTCATCATAAGTTCTGTGTAATTTCCTCCTTTTTCAAAAAACTCTTCTAACATTTCCTTATGAAGTCTATCTGATTGGGGGTAATGATGCATGCTAACATTATCGATATTTAGCGCTGTTAAAAATAGTGATTCACCGGACTCTTTATACTTCAAATATTTTGAATTGTTATCTAAAACAAGGTAACCTTTATCTTCAGACTCGGTTACCATAAAATCCCCATAATATTCTCCAATCAAAGTCGAATTGTTATTTACGTATATTTTGATAGAGTAAGTCCAATACCCTAAATAATCTGGCGAATACCTTATTCTAAAATTATATAGATTTGAACTTATTTTATGCCAACGATCACCGTAGGGATTATGGGGTTCATGAAAATTCATATTTAATGGATCTGTCGGGTCATCATTTAAATGAAATTGAGGAGAATTTGAATTTAAAACTCTCTCATATTCTTCATAATAAAATCCATATCTTTCAATTGTTCTGTTGTCAGGTGAATGAAACTCAGCGATGATATTTAATTCTTCTTGGTCAAATGGATTTATTGTATTAGGTTTTGATTCACAATCCTCAGTTGTCCGATTGCAATTAAGAAAATCATTAATTTTGTTATTATAAATTGTTGGTAATGATATTCCTAATTCAAGTTTTTTATATTTAGGAACCAACCCAGGATTCTCTATCGGTTCAAACCAAGCAATATTAAAATTCTTGGGAACTATACGTGCGTTCAAATAAGCTTGGTTGCCAGGAGAGAAATTGCCTAAGTGAACACCAGGTTTAAAAACAATTTTGTTCTGGGCCTTTAAATCAACTTTAGCAGAGCCATTTACAATAAAATTTGCTAGTAATTGCGGCCTTGGTGCTTCAATTACTCCATATTCCTTTAATTCAACACCTGCGGAAATAGTACCTGACAAATAAACTGGAATATTCGTTGGCATAGATTGGTTTGTAGGAACCTGACTAAAGGAGTGATAAGTCCAAGATAATGCTACAATATAAAAAAATAGTCTCTTCATAGGATTTCTTTTTAGCAAACTACTTTTGTTCGGTTTTAAGCATTTCTATTTCATTTTTCAATTGGATAACATATAATGTTAGCTCTTCTATTTTTTCTAATAGAATTGCTTCCATTTCCCCAATTGAAACTCCAAATTCCTTAACGTATTTTGCATTGGGCAATCCGGGAAGATGATTGTTTCTTTGAATATAATCAGAAACTTCATCTAATGTTATTAATTTATAAGATTTTCCGAAAACATAATCAGGCCATTCCGAATGCAGTTGCACTTGGACTTCCTCAGTGATTATTTTTCCATTTACTGCTAGCTTATAATCAAGAGGAATATTATTAGTATTTATACCAATTTGCCCCGTAATTCCACTAACAAACAACCTACTACCTGTGATTTCAACTTCTCCATCCAATTTAAAATTACCCAAAACATGCAATTTTGCTTGGGGTAAGGTAGTAATTCCAATTCCAACATTTCCAATAGCCGGACATTTAATTATATCATTGGTGTAAGTTGCAAATTGATTGTAAACATTACCCCATCCGAAGGTTGGAGAACAGCCTGAACCTGGTTTAAAGCTAGGTCCACTTTTTAATATTCCGTCTGTACCAATTGATACTAACTTAAATTCCTGATTTGGATCTGTTGCCTCTGCCATATTCGGCACTTTCACCATTCCTGAAAATTTTGCAGGCCCATTCACCTCCACGCCCCCACTAGCCTTCAACTTCAACTGCGGCTGTGGGTTATTCGCTCCGTTGCTTTTCAGCACCACATCCACACTGTCCTTTGTTCCAATATAAGCTGTTGTATCAAGACCTATATTTCCATTCAATGCCCAACCCTGGGTAAATGGTTTGGGTTTTTCGAGGATAATGGTTGAACTTGTAACACAGCCCAAGGCATCAGTGGCAACCAATTTATTAAGCACCCCAGGCGTAATTTGATTTATACTTGAAGCTGTTGAAAATGGACTTAAACCCTCCCCTGTAAAAGGTTCGCCTTCGTCAATTTGCATAATTGATGCTCCTTCTAGTTTCATTCCTCTTGAAAAATCACCGGGAATGGAATACCATTTATAGGATATAGGTTGGTTAACATTTCCAAGGTCCGCACTTAGCTGTGCATCGGTGCAGGTGTCGCAACTGAAATAGTAGCCGTTTGGTCTAACTTCCCCCGTAACAAACACTTCAGGTGTTCCCGGCTTGTTCATGTTAATGTTCTGGGAAAGATTGGCACTACAACCTCCTGCATCTGTTACGCTTATACCCACATTCCCTGCACCAAAACCATGCAAGGTGAAACTCGTATCATTTACCGTGGTATCTCTTGAAAACCCAGTGGTATAACCACCCATGTTGATATTTCCGTTGATATGAAGCGCATAAGGTGAAATACCTCCTGAAAGCTGTACCTGAATTTCTCCATCTCCAACATCACATCGTGTATGGAATTCACCATATTTGGCAACTGCATTGGCTGAAATACTTAATTGTGCCGCTGGTTGGATATTTATCTGGGCAACACTTGTATCGCCATTGGCATCCACCACACTTAACCCATAGTTTGCAAAACTCGAAATATTCAAAAGATTATAGCCTTCTCCAACATTGGTTGGTTGTCCACCATTGGTGGATTGTGTCCACTGATAGGTATAATTTCCAACACCTCCACTTGCCTGGGCGAACAAAGTGGCAGAAACCGAACCGTTACAATTGTTCTGGTAGCTTACGGCAATGGCAGCCTGGAGCTGTTCGGGCTGGGTCATGCTAAATGCCAAAGAATCTACCTTGGTGCTATCGCAACTGTAAACATAGGCCATGTAATTTCCTGCACCTAGACCTGAGGCATGGTTCCCAT
>JAIBAJ010000156.1 GCA_019695265.1 Bacteroidia bacterium
ACAGAAATTGATTTCTTCCATCAAAAGGTTTTATTGAAAAACAAATGAAATTAGAATTGCTGAAGCTTTGGCTGCAATGGTTAGCCTTTTGGTTGCTTTTGTTTTTACTGGGCCGATTGGTATTTATAGCCATTATTTTTTCCTTTGGATTTGCACCACCCGCTCAATGGCCCGAATCTATCCTTCATTCCTTGCGATTGGATATTTCCATGGCATCTTATTTCTTGTTGCTTCCTTGGTTGTTGACCGGCTTGTTTTTCTTCCTTTCCAAAAAAGCCTGGAGCAAGGCTGTAGACGGGATTTTTATAGTGGTTTTATTGCTTAACGCCTTCATCACCATTGGGGAAGCTTGTTTATACACCGAATGGAAATCCAAACTCACCGCACAAGCGCTTACCTATTTGACCACACCCGATGAAGTAGCAAAATCGGCTAACTTAGCCATAACCATTACATTTCTCGGATTAAGCCTTGGCTTGTTCTTAGTGTCGGTTTGGGTATACTTTCGCTTTTTTCGCCTACCCTCTTCTTTCCAGGCTTCCTGGAAATGGGCGGTGCCGCAATGGTTACTGGGGTGTGCAGCTCTGTTGGTTGGTGTTCGGGGCGGTTTTCAAAATTTTCCTATCTCCCGAAGCGATGCTGTTTTTTCCACCAATCCCGTTTTAAACGACCTGGCCATTAATCCCGCCTGGAACCTTGCTAAAGATTGTTTGGAATACTATGCCAACAACCGAAGCAATCCCTACATTGAAATGCCGGAAGACCAGGCTCAAGCCATCGTTGATAGTCTTTATTACATCCCAAAAGATACCAGTATTTCTATCCTTTCTCAAGCCCGTCCCAACGTGGTGTTTATTATCCTGGAGAGCTGGACTGCCTACGCTTCCAAATCGTTGGGAGGAGACTCATTCACTCCTTTTTTTGATAGTTTGGCTCAACAAGGTTTGCTTTTTACTCGTTGCTATTCCAATGGCTATATTTCAGACCAAGGTATGCCGGCTATACTAAGCAGTCAGCCTTGTACCCGACGCATGAGTCTGATTAATCAAACTCAAAAAGCCCGCCGGATTCCTTGTATCAATGAGGTTATGAAGGCCAACGGTTACCAAACCGGCTTTTTATTTGGTGGAGATCTCAATTATGGAGATATGAAAAGCTATATTCTTAGCAAAGGCTTTGATGTGGTATTGGATGAAAAAAATGTTCCTCCAAGCCCCAACAAATCCAAATTGGGAACCAATGATTGGGAAATGGCAACCATCGTAAACCGTAAAATTGCCGAAAGTAAAACTCCTTTTTTTCATGTTTGGTATACCCTAAGTTCTCATTCTCCTTTTGATATCCCTGATCCAATTGAATCACTCACTCCGGTTGAAAATTTGTATATCAATTCGATTCGGTTTTCGGATAAAGCATTGGGTCGGTTTTTTCAAATTGCCCGCACTCAAGCCTGGTATAACAATACTCTTTTTGTGCTTGTTTCCGACCACAGCCATTACAACCATCGCCAAATAGAATCGCATACCATGGAGTATCACCGCATTCCTTTCCTCCTCATGGGGCCGGCACTTCGCCCTGAATGGAAAGGAAAAACCTGGGACAAGGTGGTTTCTCAGCTGGATATAACGCCTTCCATTTTAGCTCAATTGAAGTTCGATCGCTCTGCCTTCTTTTGGGGTAAAAACATCTTTAATCCTTACACCAAACCTTCTGCTTTTTTTACCTTGTACTTCGGATCAGGGCTGGTAGAAGAAGATGGCTATGTTTCTTTTTCTCAGGATTATTCATGGTATATGGGTACTGATATACCGGATACGAACAGACAAGAACTGGTAGCCCGGCATGGAAAAGCAATGCAGCAACGTGTTTTCGACGATTATTTGAAACGCTAGTTCTACCTTTGTGCCCTGCTATGGAAGTTAGAAGCCTGGATACTATTCTGAAAACCTTGCCCGATAAACCGGGCGTGTACCAGTATTTCGACAAAGAAGGTAAAATTCTGTATGTGGGAAAGGCTAAGTCTCTGAAAAAGAGAGTTAGCAGTTATTTTAATAAGCAAACATTCGAGAACGGTAAAACAGCGGTTTTGGTCCGTAAAATCGACGATATTCGGTTTACGGTAGTCGATAATCCGCTGGAAGCATTGCTGCTGGAAAATAGCTTGATCAAAAAGCTTCAGCCCCGCTACAATGTGATGTTAAAAGATGACAAAACCTATCCTTGGATTGTTATCAAAAATGAAGCATTTCCCCGCATTTTCCCCACAAGACGAATGATCAAAGATGGTTCGGAATATTTTGGTCCTTATGCCTCGGTGGTGATGATGAAAACCTTGCTCGACCTCATTAAGCAGTTGTACCCCCGCCGCACCTGTCCGCTAAACCTGACTAAACAAAACATCCAAGCCGGAAAATTCCGGGTTTGCCTCGAATACCACATTGGCAATTGCAAAGCTCCTTGTGTTGGGAAACAATCCGAAGCGGAGTATGCCGAAATGGTGCAACAGGTGAGGGAAATTATCAAAGGAAATTTGGGCGAAGTGTTGGGTATGCTTAAATCCGAAATGAAGGAAAAAGCGGCTAACCTGGAGTTTGAGCAAGCCCAAAAAATTAAAGAGAAAATAGATATTCTTGAAAACTTCCAGGGTAAATCAACCATTGTAAATCCTTCTATTTCCAATGTGGATGTATTTGGTATGGCCGGCGATGAATCCTATGCCTTCGTACATTATATGAAAGTAACCAATGGAGCCATTGTTCAAACCCATACCGTGGAAATGAAAAAGAAATTGGATGAAACCAAGGAGGAATTGTTGCTCCTGGCTATGGCCGATATTCGGGAGAAGTTCCGCAGTTTGAGCAAAGAGGTTTTAGTGCCTTTCTTGCCCGAAATGGAATTTCCGGATATCCATTTTAACGTGCCTCAACGCGGTGATAAACGAAAATTGCTTGAACTGTCTCAGCGAAATGCTGAACAATACCAAAAAGACCGGCAATCGCAAATTGCTTTAGTTGACCCTGAAAGGCATTCCAACCGAATTATGGAACGCATGATGCAAGATCTTCGGATGAAAGAAAAACCCACCCACATCGAGTGTTTCGATAATTCCAATATCCAGGGAACCAATCCGGTTAGTGCCATGACCGTTTTTAAAAATGGTAAACCTTCCAAAAAAGACTACCGCCATTTTAATATCCGAACTGTGGTAGGACCCAATGACTTTGCCAGCATGGAAGAAGTTATTTTTCGACGCTATAAACGGGTACTCGATGAAGGTTTATCCATGCCACAACTCATTGTTATTGACGGAGGTAAAGGCCAACTTTCATCGGCAGTGCAATCCTTGTCGCAATTGGGACTTATGGGAAAAGTAACCGTTATTGGTATTGCCAAAAAGCTGGAAGAAATTTACTTCCCCAACGATAGCTTGCCCTTGTATTTGGATAAACGCAGTGAAACCTTAAAGATTATTCAGCAAATTCGTGATGAGGCTCACCGTTTTGGAATTACCCACCATCGAAGCAAGCGTAACAAGTCCACTTTGCAAACCGAACTCACCCAAATTCAAGGAATTAGCGATAAAACCGCCGAGAAATTACTGGTTGAATTCCGTTCGGTGAAGGGTGTTTCGGAGGCAAGTTCGGAGGAATTGTACCAGGTTGTTGGACAAGCCAAAGCCAAGCTCATCAGGGAGTATTTTGACAAGAAACAAGGCTAGCCAAGTACTAAAATTATAACAATTTTCCTGACAGATAAACTTCAGCCCTCTTAGAAGGGCAAGCGCTTGTTTAAACCATTTCTCCTCCAGTTCAAAGGTTGGTAAACGCTAGACAGATTGGGTTTGCACCCTCGGGCAACGATAGAGCCAGGTAGCCCACAGGACCCCTATGGCGTTAGCCTAGGGGGACGAGGACTACAGGCGATAGCGTGACCCGAAGCCCTTTGCAGGTAGAAAAGGTTTATGCAGGAAAAATGGAGGGCGAGGGGGCCCGCCAAATCATCTTAAAAAATCTAAACCTACTCCTGATGAAAATTTAGTCAGAAAATAATATAAGTGGTTGATTACAAATGAATTACTTCGCCATAAGCTGCTGCTGCCGCTTCCATAATAGCCTCGCTCATAGTTGGGTGAGGATGCACAGCCTTAATCATCTCGTGACCGGTAGTTTCCAATTTACGCGCCACCACAATTTCGGCAATCATTTCAGTTACATTCAATCCAATAAGGTGAGCGCCAAGCAATTCGCCGTATTTAGCATCGAAAATGAGTTTAACAAAACCGTCTTTGCTACCAGCCGCACTTGCTTTACCGGAGGCAGAATATGGAAATTTACCGATTTTAAGTTCGTAACCGGCTTCTTTAGCGGCCTTTTCGGTCATACCAACAGATGCCACTTCGGGCTGGCAATAGGTGCAACCCGGAATATTGTTGTAATCGAGAGGTTCGGGATGATGGCCGGCAATTTTTTCAACACAAATAATACCTTCCGCACTGGCAACGTGGGCTAAGGCTTGTCCTCCAACACAATCGCCAATGGCATAATAGCCGGGCATATTGGTTTGGTAATATTCGTTGGTTAGGATTTTTCCTTTATCAGTAGCGATTCCAACTTCTTCCAATCCAAGTCCTTCGAGGTTAGCGGCAATTCCTACGGCCGACAAAACGATATCGCATTCCACGGTTTGTTCGCCCGATTTGGTTTTGATTTTTACTTTACAGCCTGTGCCGGTGGTGTCAACACTTTCCACACTGCTTTCTGTCATCACTTCCATGCCAATTTTTTTGAAGCTTCTGGCCAATTGTTTTGAAACTTCTTCGTCTTCCAAAGGAACGATGTTGGGCATAAATTCAACCAGGGTTACCTTGGTTCCCATGGTTTGGTAGAAATAGGCAAACTCACTTCCAATAGCACCACTTCCTACCACCACCATGGATTTAGGCTGACTTGGCAAGGTCATGGCTTCGCGGTATCCAATTATTTTTTTACCATCTTGTTTTAGGTTGGGTAGTTCCCTGCTCCTTGCTCCAACGGCTAAAATGATGCTGTTGGCAGTATATTCGGTTGTTTGGCCATCGTCTGATTTCACTTCCACCTTTTTGCCAGCCTTTACCTTTCCAAAACCTTTAATAATTTCGATTTTGTTCTTTTTCATAAGAAATTGAACCCCTTTGCTCATTCCATCGGCTACATCACGGCTGCGTTTTACCACTGCCGAAAAATCAACTTCAGCACCTCCGTTAAGTTTGATTCCATAGTCGGATGCGTGGTTCAGGTATTCAAAAACCGAGGCAGATTTTAACAAGGCTTTGGTTGGAATACAACCCCAGTTTAAGCAGATTCCGCCTAGTTCGGAACGTTCTACAATAGCTGTTTTTAAACCTAATTGAGATGCGCGTATGGCGGCAACGTATCCACCCGGACCGCTACCAATGACGATTAAATCGAAGTTCATGTGTGAAATTTGGGACGAAAGTAAGAAAATTACCTGCAGTTAAAGGATGAAAGTTCAGGATAAACTGCCCGACTTAAGACTGATTGGGGTGGCAATGACAATCTACAGTGTGGTCGTTAATCATGCCTACAGCCTGCATAAAGGCATAGCAAATGGTGGTGCCGCAAAATTTAAATCCACGTTTTTTCATGTCTTTGGCCATAGCATCGCTCTCCGGAAAAGAAGCAATATAATCCTTGATGGTTTTAGGGTTGCGCTGAATGGTTTTATGGCCGGTAAAGGACCAGATATACTTATCAAAACTTCCAAACTCTTGTTGAACAGCCAAATAAGCCTTGGCATTTCC
>JAIBAJ010000157.1 GCA_019695265.1 Bacteroidia bacterium
AAACCACAACAGGTGTAGGTTCAAATACATCAAATAGTGTTGTAAAGGTGCAAACTCCCGTTCCATCCGTTACTGTCACAAAATAGGTTCCGGCACATAAATTGGTTGGATCCTCATTGCTTCCAACGCCATTAGACCAGTTGTAGGTATAAGTACCTGAGCCACCGGATGCAGTAATATCAATAGACCCATCGCATACTGCATTGCAAGTGGTTCCTGTTGCTGTACCGGTTACACTAACACCTTGAGCAGGTTGAGAAACAACTATTGGTAAGGTAAAAGGACAACCATTGGCATCAGTTACAATAACCCCATAATTCCCGGCACAAACATTGCTTTGATCCTCTGTAGTGGAATTACTTGGAACCCATAAGTATGAATAAGGACCTGTTCCTCCACTTGCAGTAACATCCATAGAACCATCACAATATCCAAAACAAGTGGCATCTATATGTGTCTCAGAAACAGCCAATGCAGTTAAAGGTTGAGTTATGATAACTTGAATGGATGATTGACAGCCTAAACCATCAGTTATTGTACAAGAATAGGTATTGGCCGGAAGTCCGGTCAAATCTTCTGTAGTTGCTCCATTTGACCAATTAAAAGTAAAAGGGGCTGTTCCTCCAACAATTGTAATATCAATGCTTCCCGTAGATTGACCAAAACAGTTAACATCTTGATGAGTTTCAGTAATTGTTACACTAGGAGGTTCTGTTAAGGTAACCGGAAAATTTAAAGTACAATTGTGGTTATCAGTTATTGTAACTACGTGAGGACCAGCAGATAAACCAGATACATCTTCAGTAGTTGCCCCGCTTGGAAGCCAGGAAAAACTATAAGGTATATCACCTCCGGAGGCGGTCAAATCTATGCTTCCATCGTTTCCTCCAAAACATGAAATATTCGTATGGGTTTCTGTTGCAGATAATGGAGCTAATTGTCCGGTAATAGTAACCAACAATGTATTTTGACAACCATTACCATCAGTCACATCAATTTGATATGGACCTGGACTAAGGTTTGAGATATCTTCAGTAGTTTCACCATTGGGCATCCAAGAATAAGTTGTTGGAGCAGCAGGGTTGGCAATACTTATATCTATCGAACCATCTGAAACACCAAAACAAGACTCATCGACATGAGTTTCTGAAAGTTGTGGAAGGTCATTCACTACAATGGTGGTGGTAGTTGGACTGCCACATGGTGGTGGGGTCGTATAAGTTATAATAAAGCTTCCAGGACCGGAAACGGTAGGATCAAAAACTCCATTGGTAGCATCTGTAATTCCGGTTCCAGACCAGGTACCGCCGGGTTGATCAGCAGTAAGTGTTACTGGAATATGATCAACACAATAAGGACCAGCCGGAGTAATTACCGGAATTGCAGGAACTTGGTAGTCAAAAAAGGCTGAATCAGTATGTGAGCAACCAACCGAATTGGTAACATGCAAATAGTACCAGGTATCGGTAGTAGGTACAGGTGAAACGCCTGTATTTAAGGTAGAATTGTTAGTTATGTTTGGTCCGGACCAGGAGAAAGAAGAAGTAGCAGTAAAAATTCTACTTTGTGCAACCGGATTTGGCACCTGATAAATAGAGGCGCTAGATGGAGTGCAAGAACCATCATTAATTACTGAATTAATGTTTCCTGAATCATAGGTTATAGAAGTATTTCCACAGGATGAAGTTCCGGAAAAGGTCAACGTGGCATGAGTTAAGGCTCCAACATCAGCACCAATACAATCGAAAATTTGAATACTCCAACCACCTGAAGTAGCATCACAACCATAAAGAGATGACCAGTTGTTTTGATTATTAAAATTGTTCTGTGTACCTGGACCATAAATTCCATAAGTTCCACTCAAAGGTGTTCCGGCTCCACAAACACTTAACATATTACTTGCAGAGGTGGTAAAACATAAGTTAGAAACATTATTACCACTATTACAACAACATCCATTACCCGAATTAATCAATTCAGGATGAGGGGAAAGAGGAAGCAATGGATTGCCACAAGAAGCAGGACCAATTAAATAGAAGCCTAAATCAGAAACATAAGTATGTGTTGCACTAACACAAACCGTAATTGTTGTTGTCGGTGAAATTAAAAATGGGTCAGGTGGAGGATTGTAGTAGGTATAAGTTTCAGATGAGTTATAACTTCCTGTTAGCGAAAAATCGGTACATCCCGGAGCAATGGCAGCAACATCAACGGTAGTGTTTTTAATCCAAACCCAAGCACGATAGCAGCCTAAAACGTTTCCCCCTCCATCAACGATAGTAACTCTGTAACCACCATTGGTTAAATTATTAATAGTGCTAGGTCCTGCAACCCCATTTTGAGTATTATAAATTTGCCATGAGTTTGTACCTGAGCTATATTGATACCAAATGTAATTGTATGGACCTACTCCACCCGCCGGAGTTGCTACTAGGCTTCCGGACGTTACCGGATTACCTTGTGCATCTGGTGAGCAAAACACAAAAATAGGATCATTTGAAGCGCCATTAGAATAGGAGGTAATAGCCTGCCCGGTTGCGCTTGGAGCCGTTATTTGAGCTTGTAATAGATTGTTTAAAAACAAACTCAAAAAGACAAACCAAAATATAATATGTTGATTTTTGACTGGTTTCATTTTACAACTGAATAGTATCGGGTTGATTAAAATGCCTATCATTTAGGTTTAGATCCGCGAGTCCAATATTGGAATACAAATTTTTAATTAAGGTCAAAAATTCATTTTCACTTTCCACATTAGCCTCTATTATCAGCACTGCAATTGGTCTAGTATCATCTATTATGACCTGACAGCCATTAATTTTAGAGTCGGCCTTTACCCTGCTTGTAAAATCAATGGCTATCAATTCATCCCTAGAATCGGCAGTAACAATAAATGATAAATTAAAAGCAGTTTCTCCATAGCCATACTTACCTGGATTAGTTTTAATCGTGGCTTTTAAGTTTTGAGCATTAGCTAAAATGGCTCCACATCCGAAAACGAAAATCAACAGCAGTTTCTTCATGGTCTATTTGGCAATAGTTATGTTTCCGGCAAATTTTCTGGTATATCCGGTCCATTCTCCAATAACAATACTGTAAGCATATACGCCAGGTCCCAACACATTACCTGATCGATCCTTACCATCCCAAGGATTTTTGAAGTCCTTTGACTTAAAAATTTCTTGCCCCCAGCGGTTGTATATAGTCATAATATAACTAGCAGGTTCAAAATCAAGACCTTTCGGAGTAAAAGTGTCATTTAAACCATCATTATTGGGAGTAAACGCATTTGGAATATACATGGTAAACATCTGAGGAAAACTGATGAAATGCGATATTGTATCTGAACAATTATAATCGTTGTATGCTATTAATGAAACATAAAAACTATCTGCTCCCGGGAAAAGATGAACTGGATGTAGCTCATTTGAACTTGAACTGCCATCTCCAAAATTCCATTGGTAGGAACTTGAATTTTCACTTAAATTTCCAAATACGACTTCAGGATATAAGATTCCATTTTCATCCGGCGTAAATTCAAATTCTGCAATCGGACTTACAATATTCTGCACCATCGCTTCCGCAGTATCGGTGCAATTGTTTGCATCTGTTACAATTACATAATGTAATCCGGCAAAAATATTAGGGGCAATGGATTGGTCTATACTATCGGTTAACCAGAAATAACTATAGAAGGGAGTCCCCCCTTGTACATTCACCCTGGCAATTCCTAATCCTTTTTCACAGGTATCCGTAACCGTTGAAGTAGTCAATACCATTAGTGGCGGTTGTCCAATAGTTATCCAAGCAGTATCCAAACAATTGTGATAGTCTCTTACCGTTAATTTATATGCACCGGCGTACAAGGAGTCGGCAATTGGAGTAGTTTGATTTAAAAAGTCATCCCATAAATAGGTGTAAGGAAAAGTACCACCGGTTACAGTGGCTGTTGCTTTTCCGGTATTATTTCCGAAACACAAATTATCGGTAGGAACCACATTTATTTGAATTGGATTAGGCTCCAGAACTTCTACAGTGTCCACCAAAGCACAACCTGAGATGTCCACCATTGAAACAATATAATTTCCGGCACTCAAATTCTCAAGGCTATCAGCCCCTGCAATATTGAATATTTGCCTTTGAGGAACGCCTGCCAGGTTTGTCCAGTAATAATCATATGGTCCAAAATTACCAAAAGGAATTGCAGCAATAATACCATTGTTTCCGCCATGGCAATTAACCGAATCCATGGTTGTTTGAAGTTGAGTATTGGTAACAGTTACAGTAACAGTATCGGCATAGGTAACATTGGAAAACGGATCAAAAACAGAAGCAATATAGGTAGAGGTTACAGGTGGACTTACAATAAGGGTATCACCAATTCCTACTTGAGTCCCGTTTAAAGTCCAAATTACCTCTCCTCCTCCACTGGTAATTGGAATAGGGTTAAATGGTATTGGCGCAATGGTATAGTTAGTTGGTCCAGCTGGAGTAAATCGATAACCTTCATTGTTGGCAGTCCATTGATTACCTGCATTTCTGCCTGGTACAACATGCGCGATGGTACCGTTGGCATTGTGCAATCCATGTATTGCTTGACCATTGTTCCATGTAGAACATATTGGTTTATTGGTTATGTGGGTTTCAATTACGTTACTTGTTTCAAATATTTGAATTTGACTGGTAAAATTCAACGTGGTACAACTAAACATGGAAACAGAATTATAATCCAACACAAACACCCTATTGGGCGCCAAACCAACAATGGCATATTTTATAATTCCACCGGAAGTTGGCAAAATATCTTGCCATGGCCCTAAAATTGAATTCAAGATATTTGTTTGTGCTGCATCCGGTATTGTGCCTGAAATACTCCAAGGAGAATATCCTCCGGCAGTATTATTATTCAAATCAAAAGAAAGATAGTTATTTGTTGAAATTAAAACTTGATTGTAGGTGTTACCATAAAAAGTAAAAGGAAAACCAATATTAACAACTTGTCCATAAAACTGATCATCGGTTAAAACATTATTAGGATCTGCTGCATTGGAAATAACCGTACCCCAGGCAATTTGAAATCCGGTAGCTTCAGCATGCAAAATGGCAGGATTTCCTCCGCAAATTACAGTATCGCTGTATGCCACAACAGATGGATTAACTTGGGATTTTAAATCCTTGGAAATCAATATCAGAAATATAGCAACCGAAAAATTAAGTAAAACTTTTATTTTCATCGGGAAAATTTATAAAACTGACAAAGATAATTTAACTTTGTTAAGAATAAAAATTTTATTGGCCTTATCCAATTAGTTTTCCAACATACCCAAGGATAAAAAAACCTTTCGATAAACCTAACAAATCCTTCGACTAATCAAAGTTCATGGAATTTAAACTTAAAGTACTTTTACCTATTGATTTAATACCTTGAAGCCTTTATTAACAAGCGACAACCATACAAATGATTTCAACCGGTGGTTTTATGTGCCTTTAACTGAAAATCTTCAAAGAACCAAGCTTACAGGATTTAAGCTTTTTGATCATACTTACCTCGTCTACCAAACCTCATCCAATTGTGTAGTTGTATCTGACTCGATTTGCCCCCATCGGCAAGCCCCATTAAATTTGGTTGGAAAACTGGAAGGGGAATTGTTACATTGCCCTGAACATGACTACTATTTTGACACTAATGGAAAAGGG
>JAIBAJ010000158.1 GCA_019695265.1 Bacteroidia bacterium
TCCTTCTAAACCAACTGTTTTGGTCTATGGACACTATGATGTGCAACCGGCAGACCCAATCGACTTGTGGACTACCCCGGCGTTTGAACCTCAAATTAGGGATGGGAAAATTTATGCCCGTGGTGCTTGCGATGATAAAGGCCAGATGTATATGCATGTGAAGGCCTTCGAAACCATGATGCAAACTCAAACCCTGCCTTGCAATGTGAAATTTATGATTGAAGGCGAGGAAGAAGTAGGCTCATCTAACTTGGGTACATTTTTGGAAAGAAACAAAGAAAAGCTAAAAGCCGATGTGGTTTTGGTCTCCGATACGGGTATGATTGCTAACGATGTTCCTTCAATCACAGTTGGGTTACGCGGACTAAGTTATGTGGAAGTGGAAGTTACCGGACCAAACCGCGATTTGCATTCCGGGATTTATGGTGGAGCTGTAGCAAATCCAATCAATGTTTTGGCTAAAATGATTGCTGAAATGAAAGATCAGAATGAACATATTGTCATTCCCGGTTTTTACGACGATGTGATTGAATTAAGCGCTCAGGAAAGGGCAGAAATGGCTAAAGCCCCCTTTTCAATAGAAGATTATAAGAATCATTTAAATATTGATGATGTTCATGGTGAAAGTGGATATTCTACCATGGAAAGAGTTTCAATTCGACCAACCCTCGATGTGAATGGTATTTGGGGTGGCTATACCGGCGAAGGTGCTAAGACGGTTATTGCATCTAAAGCCTTTGCAAAAATTTCTATGCGGTTAGTTCCCAATCAACATCCCGATAAAATTACCCAACTCTTTAAGGAGTATTTCGAAAAGGTAGCACCTAAATCAGTGAAAGTGGAGGTTCGTCCACACCATGGCGGTTTCCCGGTGGTTACGCCTACCGATTCGGTGGAGTATCTTGCTGCCGCCAAAGCTATGGAGGAAAGCTTCGGAAAATCACCTATTCCGGTTCGTACCGGAGGAAGTATTCCAATTATTGCCCTCTTTGAAAATGTGTTGGGATTAAAAACCGTATTAATGGGTTTTGGTCTGGATAGTGACGCAATTCACTCTCCCAACGAGCATTATGGTTTGTTTAATTACTTCAAAGGAATCGAAACTATCCCTCATTTTTATAAGCATTATGCCGAATTAAAAAGCAAAGCCAATTAAGCTTAGTGTCGGTTGTTCCGGACTTGACTTTTTTGAGATTTTATTCGGTAAGTGCAGTGCCTTTTCTGAGTAAATTATTTTCATGGCAACAGATATTGGTCTTTTGAGATAAGGTATTCCTGTTCCGTCCAAATATTGAATTGTTGGCGGGTCCCTCGCAAAACATAGCATTTCAAATTGGGTTTAATCGGGCTCGGGCCGGGCTATTCGTTTCAAGTCCTCGCCGCCCGGGCTAGCGCCACGGCCGTCTGTGGGCTTTCCACTGCTATCCCTACCCGGACTGAACCCCAAACGGCCGGCACATCGATTACCATTTTCGGTTCACAAAGCCTGTAAAATGATTGTAAGTAGCTTAGCCTGAATTTGGGTTGAAGCGAAGGATAGAAATTCCAATTTCTGAATTAAGAAAATTCCTGACCCTTTACAATCAATTGAAAATGAACCAACAGTCCGGGTTTGCACCCTCGGGCAACGATAGAGGTAAGTAGCCCACAGGAGCACGCGGCGCCAGCCAAGTGCTACGAGGACTACAACCGATAGCGTGACCCGAACGCCGATGCAGTAACTTCGAAAGTGGCAGAATCCTTAGCAGGCGGAGGGGGCCCGCCAAATCAAATCAGGATATGGTAGGCAAAATAGTTTGATAATTGTCTGAAATTCGCTTTTGGGGCTGTTTATTCCGGTTTAAAAAGGAAGCAAAAGTCCTGGTTTACATAAGAATAGCATGAATTTAACGGTAAATTTACTTTCCTGAAAATAAGGGTAAATTGTATGCATCTGCCTGTTACTTTTGCACCCCTGTTGAAGGCATCTGTTCATGACCGAAAAGCAAACCACCATAAGTGCACCTGCGACCGTTAGCGGAGTTGGATTACATACCGGAAAAGTTACCACACTAACCTACAAACCGGCATCGGCCAATGTTGGATATGTTTTCAAGCGGATTGATTTAGAAGGTCAACCCGAAATTGCGGTAGACGCCGATTTGGTTGTTGATACATCGCGAGGGACTACCATTGGGAAAGGAGGGGCAACTGTTCAAACAATTGAACATTCTATGGCGGCCTTATTTGGTTTGGGCATCGACAATGTTATTATTGAAATTGATGGCTCAGAACCTCCTATTTTGGATGGAAGTTCGGCTCAATTTATGGAAGCCCTGCAAAAGGTGGACGTGGTGGAATTAGAAGCTGATCGTAATTACTTTGAACTTAAAGAGACACTCATTTACAGAGATGAGGCTAGTGGAGTAGAAATGATTGCTGTTCCTGCCGATAAGTTTCAGGTAAGTGTAATGGTAGATTACAATTCACCGGTTTTAGGAAGGCAACATGCCAGTTTATACGATATTTCCGAGTTCAAAAAGGATATTGCTTCATCGCGTACCTTTTGTTTTTTGCATGAGTTAGAAATGCTTTTGGAGGCCGGATTAATTAAAGGCGGAGATTTAAACAATGCCATCGTGGTGGTGGATAAAGAAGTGGATGATGCTGAATTAAAAGCTTTGGCACATTTATTTAACCGTCCGGATATTAAGGTAGCCAAAGAAGGTATTTTGAACAACGTGGAATTGCGTTCGTACAATGAGCCGGCAAGGCATAAGCTGCTGGATGTGGTAGGTGATTTAACCTTGGTTGGACAACCGATTAAGGCTCATATTTTTGCTACTCGTCCGGGACATAAGGCCAATGCAGCCTTTGCACAAAAGATAAAGCAACACATTAAGGCAGAAAAGTTAAAGAAGGCAAACTATCCGGTGTACGATCCCGGAGTTAAGCCATTGTATGATATCAACCAGATTGTACAAATTCTACCACATCGACCTCCGTTTTTGCTGATAGATAAGATATTGGAGATGAGCGAGTCGCATGTGGTAGGGGTGAAGAATGTAACGATGAATGAGCCATTTTTTGCCGGTCATTTTCCTGGAGATCCGGTAATGCCCGGGGTATTACAGGTGGAAGCCATGGCTCAAGCGGGAGGGATTTTGGTATTAAGTACAGTACCGGATCCTGAGAATTACGTTACCTATTTTTTAAAATTAATTGAAGTTAAGTTCCGTCACAAAGTTCTTCCGGGCGATTCGGTTGTATTTCGCCTTGATTTGGTTTCGCCAATTCGCCGGGGAATATGCCATATGAAAGGATACGCCATGGTTGGATCCACCGTGGTTATGGAAGCAGAAATGATGGCACAAATAGTAAAAAGACCCTAGCATGATTTCCCCACTTTCCGTAATTGACCCAGAAGCTAAAATTGGTAACAATGTTACAGTAGAGCCATTTACCCGAATTTATGGGGATGTGGAAATTGGTGATGATTGTTGGATTGGTCCAAATGTGACAATTTTTGAAGGAGCCAGAATTGGTAAGGGGGTTAAAATTTTTCCGGGAGCTGTAATTAGTGGTGTTCCACAGGATTTAAAATACAAGGGCGAAAAAACTACGGCTGTTATTGGCGATTATGTTACCATTCGGGAGTGTGTTACTATTAATAAAGGTACAGCAGCCAACTGGGAAACCAAGGTTGGATCGCATTCCTTGTTGATGGCATATTCGCATGTAGCCCATGATTGTGTGGTAGGAAACCATTGTATATTGGCCAATTCAGCTACCTTGGCAGGGCATATTGTTGTTGAAGATTATGCGATAATTGGAGGGTTGTGTGCTATCCATCAGTTTGTTACGATTGGTGCTCACACCTTAATTTCGGGTGGTTCTTTGGTTAGAAAAGATGTACCGCCCTATACTCGTGCCGCACGGGAGCCATTATCCTATGTAGGTATTAATTCCATTGGACTTCGTAGAAGAAGTTTCTCAGCCGATGCCATTAAGATTATACAAGATTCTTATCGAATTTTGTTTGCCAGTGGATTGAGTGTTTCGGATGCCATTGCTGAAATGGAGTCAGAAATACCCGATTCAGAGTATAAGCACCAAATATTGAGTTTTGTTAAAACCTCGAAACGAGGCCTAATGAAAGGGTATATGGGTAAAGATCCGGATGAGGAATAAGCCATGAATATAGGAATTGGACATTGGATATTCGCGATCTTATTCTTAATTGGATTCCTGATTATGATGGTGTTTGCCTATTCTGATGACATAAAAAAATCGCCCGAATACTTCAAAGGATCTTGGAAAATTGTATTAATTATTGTAGGGTCAATAATGGTGTTGGTTGTTATCAAAATTCTGTTGAGGGTAACAGGCTATCAATTGTGATTTTCGCACACTGTTTTCAAATCGGCCAATGATTTTTCAAATTCCGGACCTATAAAAATTCCCATCAACTTACCCATGATACGATGCAAAGGGTTGTAACCTGCATCAGAATCCATGCTTTGGGTAACTTTAACCCCTTCCGGTGTTTGTTCAAATTTAAAACTACCAAAAGCAGGTTCGGTTTCATCCATAAAATACATTTCGTTTTTGATGTATTGGTTAGGAATGAGTTCAACTGTAACTTGTTTTCCTGTTCCAACTTGGTCATTTTCGCTTTTCCAGGAATACGATGCTCCCACACCCGAAGCTGGACCGGAATAGCTTAGTTGAATATTGGGATCCTTTTTATGCCAACTGCTCCATTTCGTCCAGGCATGAAAATCAGCTACTTCTTTAAAAATGGAGTCAACCGGAGCCTGAATCACCACGCTGCGATCTAAATGAATCTGAGAAGGTAAGAACATGGCTGCTGTGCAAGCCACTACAAAGAAACCAATAAAGCCAATGGCAACGAATTTGAGTGTTTTCACCTGAATAGAGAATTTAATAGCCTAAAAATAATGAAATTTTTATTCCAACTACACCCTGTATAAATTATTGAATGCCCAAGTGTTGAAAGTTATACTTTTGCAATCACCATGAAAGAATTGTATGATGATGTGAGTGTTCGATGTAGCCAGATGGTTACACGAAGCTATAGCACCTCCTTTTCATTAGCTATTCGGTTGCTTCACAAGGATTACGTGATACCGATTTATTCGATTTATGGATTTGTTCGATTTGCGGATGAGATTGTCGACACTTTTCATCAATATGACAAACGCAACTTGTTGGAAGAATTTGCTGCTGATACTCAAAAGGCTATACGGGATGGAATATCCTTAAATCCTATTTTACATAGTTTTCAATTAACGGTAAACAAGTACCATATTGAATGGGAATTAATTGATACCTTTTTAGAAAGCATGCGCATGGATTTAAATCAAACACAATACAACCGCGAGTCGTTTAATAAGTATATACTTGGCTCGGCGGAGGTAATTGGTTTAATGTGTTTGCGAATTTTTTGTGAAGGTAACCAAGCCATGTACGATTCGCTAAAGCCATTTGCTATGAAGTTAGGTTCAGCATTTCAGAAAATTAACTTTTTACGAGATCTAAATGCTGATTTTAACCACTTGGGAAGGTTTTATTTCCCGGAATTGGATTTTGGAGATTTTAATTCAGAAACCAAAGCCAAAATTGAAAATGAAATCAGGGAAGATTTCTCGGCAGGGTTAATGGG
>JAIBAJ010000159.1 GCA_019695265.1 Bacteroidia bacterium
ATTGGTTATTAACAAAAGAAAAAGTAGCAAAAAGAAAATACAATATCACCATTATCAATTTTATTAAAAATTGATAATGCAAAACTAAAGGCTGTAGTCCATCAACTCCGCTAAACGCTGCGTTGATGGAGCTACTTGCCTCTATCCCTACCCGGTCCCCAACCCAAACGTTTGACTGTAATTCAAAGCTTGATAATATCCCAGGTGAATTTAGAAAAGGTTTATTCATTCCATCACGTAGGTAATATCGGGAAAAACAACTAATTCAAAAGATTCCTTAACATGTTAAACCTCTGCAAAATTTTGGATATTCTAAACGCGGGTAAAATGGATTGCAGTTTGGGTTTGCACCTCGGGCAACGATAGAGGCAAGTAGCCCACAGGACCACTACGGCGCTAGCCTAGTGGGCCGAGGACTACAGCCGATAGCGTGACCCGAACGCCAAGTGCAAAAAGATATGACTTTGCAAAAAATTGGATAGGCGGAAGGGGGCCCGCATCATGATTTTACAATGGATGCTTTTCCAAATAGGCCTTAATAAAAGGACATTGTGGAATAATTTTCCAACCTTGATTTTGGGCATAGCTGGTAACAAAGGCTGCCAATTTTGAACCTATTCCTCTCCCACCCAAGGCCTTAGGCACTTCTGTATGAGTAAAGGTTATAGTTCCATTTTCAAGAATAAACTCGGCCAAAGCCAGGTGACCATCAATTTCCCATTCAAATCGAGAACGGTCAGGTACAAAAAAAATGTTGCTTTCCATAAGGTATGAAAAGCAACAAATATACGAAAGGAAAAAGTTGAGTTTATTCCAGAATCAATTTTCCGCGTTCAACTGAATTTCCATGTGTTATCGTAAAGAAATACACTCCGGCAGGAGCTTTCATACCTCCTGTTAAACGCCCATTCCAATTGGTAATGTAACGATCTGGAGTTAAGTAACCATCCTGAGCTATTGCTATTTCCTTGCCGGCAATATCAAAGATGGATATTTTAACTTGTTCATGGTTTTGAACGGTGTACTCAAAATGCACCTCTCCTGCAGAAGGATTTGGATAAACCCTAATCCTCATGGTGGAATTCAAGTCAAGAACATCTTCAGTTGAAGTGGTATCTTCGGTAGGAGGACCGCTCAAATCGGGAGGAGGGAGTTGCACATCGGTCCAAACGTGGTAATCACCGGGCTGGAAATTAATGGCAGCATTTTGGTCAGTTACGTTTATTGCTTGACCGGAGATATAATCATACCAGGTACCGGTATGTTGAAAACCAGGCACCATATCAAAAGCATTTATATCGAAATTAGCTCCAACACAAACATTCATGGAAGGATCATTTACCCAAATACGTTTACCTGTCCCCCAAGTATCCATGCTATAATTCCAGCTATCAAAAGCTGAATTATTCACTTTTAGTTTAATTAATGCAGCAAATACTTTAAACAAACGGTGACGATCCACATCAAAGTAATAGTCCCAACGAACCGGTTTTGGGGAGGTACGGCTGGCTTCCGTACCACTTGGCCAATTGATACTAAAATCGTAACCAAGTTCACCAAACTGCCATAGCATTTTGGGTCCGGGAATGGTAAAGAAACATGCCGCTGCGGCTTCCATCCGTTTAAGGGAAGTGGTTAAAGATCGGGTATCATAGTTGCCATTGATATTTCCGAAATTGATGTTTTTATACATTATTCGTTCTTCGTCGTGGCTTTCCATGTAAGAAACAGCGTTGGGATAATTCCATCCCTTGGCAAGGAAGGATGTTTGCCAACTGAAATCATTGTTATTGCTGTAGCCCATAGTACATTGGTTGTATTGCTCTGTGGCCTTAGACCAAAGCATAAAACCACCATTTGCAAGCACGGTTTCTTCGCCATTATCACCAAGGTGCTCTAAAATAACATAGTCGTTGGAATAGGAACGAATATCATTGTAATAGTCAAATAATATATTTACCCGGCTTTGGTCGTAGGCTGTCCAAGCCCCTATATCTCCACCGGAATTGGTTTGAGTAAGACCTTTTGATAAGTCTAACCGGAAACCGTCAATATGGTATTCTTCCTTCCAATAGCGGAAAAGTCGTTTAAAAAACCTTCTGGTATATTGGCTCTCATGGTTAAAATCATAACCAACACTATACGGATGAGTTGCTACAGGATTAAAGAATGGGCTATTAGCAGCAGGTTTGTTATTGTCGCTGTCCCAATACAAGCGAACATAGGAATTCTGACCGAAAGCGTGGTTGGGAACGATGTCTAAAATAACAGCAATTCCTTTGCTATGAGCCAAATCTACAAGCTCTTTCAAGGCTTCACGAGGACCATACTTTTTGTCCGGCGCAAAGAAAAACTCGGGAGAATAGCCCCAACTAGAGTTTCCATCAAATTCCATAACAGGCATTAATTGAATAGCATTTACTCCTAGTTTAACAAAATAATCCAGGGTGTCACGGATAGTAGTGTAAGCCTTTCTCATGGCGAAATCCCGAATTAGGGTTTCATAAATGACGAGTTTACTGCTTACAGGCAAGGTGTAATCATTATCGTGTTGCCAGTTATAAGGTGTTTGGTTGGTTTGAAGAACCGAAACTTTGGCATGCGTTTTACCTGTTGGATAAGAAATTAGGTTAGGATAAATAAAGGTATTGATACCTGCATCGCCATATTCATCTATTACTTTATCGGAATAAGGGTCAGCCACTTTAATTTTCCCGTCAACAAAAAATTGAAAGCGGTATTCTTGTCCTGGAGTTAGGCCTGAAATAGTAGTCCAATACCAATCTCCAAAATTTGATCTTTTGCAGAAATATTGGGGATCGGTTTCCCAATTAGTAAAATCACCAATTACATAAGCAAATTCTTTATTAGGAGCTTCGAGACAAATGGTAACGGTAGTGCTGTTAACATAATTAATACCAGGCACAATACCGGAAGGCGGATCTTGAACAGTTACATCAGGTTGAACAATAAAATAGGTAGTATCTCTTTTGGTTTGAGCTCCACTTTGGGCTTCGAAAACCAAATAGTGTTTACCTACCGTATTGGCGTTAAAACTATAGGAAACAATATTACCATTTCCTTGGTGAATAAATTGTCCATCCAGAAAAATATTACATTGACTCATGACTGTTTGAGCCCTAACCTCCACATTTACTGTTGCATTTTGAGCGTAAATTCCGGAAGGTAATAATGGTTGAATAAATTGAGGATCGAAACCTGTATTAGAAGGGAAAACCGGAACAATAATATCAGAACCATCTGCATTCTTTCCGGTAAGCGTTCCATTGGCATTTCTAAAAACAAACATCATTGCCTTAACCTGAGTATACTGGTTAAAGCCATATAAGCTATCTAAGCGAAAGGATTTTTTAAAAACATTGTTTCCAATTGGAGTCATTAAGGCATTTGCATCAGCAGTACCCCACACAAAAGGCTTCAGTAACCAGTCACCGGTATATGCAGAAGCGTCGGTAATTAAACCGGTATGCATATAAATTTGGCTTTGACCTTGTAACCCTGCATTCCCTTGGGAAGCATTGAAATAAACGGTTATGGAGTCATTTTGAGTAGGGTACGGAATGTCGGTATAAACCACTTGTGCATAAGTACTAAGTGATAATACGGAACAAACTGCTGCAAATAGCTTTTTCATAAACTGGAATTAAGGAATAAAATTAATTATTCAAAAAGAATACTTTCTCCGTTTTGATGGATTTTCCACCACTAACCATAGAAACAAAATACGTTCCGGTAGCCAATTTTGAGCCATCAGCTCCTACACCGGTCCAAACTAACTGATGTTTACCTTGGGTCATGGCACCATCAAACAACAATGCTACTTGTTTACCGGTTAAATCAGTAACAACAATCTGACAATTTCCTTCGGTTTTGTTGAAGGCAAAATCAAGATTCATTCTTTCGGAGAATGGATTAGGGTAAGCTACGAAGTTGTTTAGATTACCAATTTCGCTAAAACCGGTACTTTTAATAATTGTAACAAAATCACTAACGGAGTTATCGGTAGAGTTAATTACCAATGGATTATCGGTATTGAAATCTTTTGCGAAGATATCCTGACATCCTTGCTGGTCCCTTCCACTAAGCTGACCGTCTTTACTTCTAAACACCATACCCATGGTATAAACAGTAGCACCTGAAGGAAGTGGGGTATTCACAACTACCACACCATTGTTGGCACCGGCATCTTGACTTAATAAATTTGGATCGGAATAATAATCTTCCAATACCAGGTTAAGTTCATATACGCCGTTTCCGACCGGAGTCATTAATCCTTTTCCGTTGTCTTGTGGATTTTGTCCCCAATCGCCAACCACATGTTGCCAAACTTCAGAAGCGTAAGGAATAATTTGTTCTAAGCAAAATTGTTGATCGGTTTTATTTACGTCAGTACTATGACTACATACACCACTATGGATATACACTTTATCTTCCGGAACAATGGCTCCGCCACCATTTCCATCACCACCAAGGTTACAGTCGGTATTACTCATTAACTTAGTGTCGATACGAATAGTAACATTGGTTTGGGCAAAAACAGCCGATCCAATTAATAGGGATGAAACAAGGGTAAAGACTTTTTTCATTTGATTACGGTTTTAGGTTAAACTAGATTAGAATTTAGAAATTTTGATTGTTTGTTGGTTAATTTTCAGGTAGTAGATACCGGTATTGTAGAAGCTCATATCAATGCTATTTTCGCCTGCATTCATATCCCATTTAGCTAATTCATTGCCCAAAATCGAGTATAGGATTACTGAGGAATTTGATTTTAGCTCAACCGTTAAATTATTGGCAACAGGATTTGGAAAAAGTTTGAAGGATGAACTAAGCGCATCTTCGATACCTACCTCAGTTACCACAATTTGATATGTTTGAACATCTGATCCACAGGAATTTGAAACCGAGAGAGAAACATTGTATGTACCGGGAGCAACGAAAGTATAGGACGGATTGGCAGTGGTGTTATCTGTACTTCCATTGCTGGTGAAATCCCATGCATAGCTTGTACCAATTGGTTGAGATGAACTGGTAAATGAAACAGACAATCCGGTGGCAACATAGGTAAAGTCGGAAGTTGGGGTAGTTCCTTCGGTGATATAAATAATATCCTGAGCGGTACAACCAAAGTTATCTGTCACTACAATGGTATATTCTCCGCTATCGGCAACATTGATTGATTGAGTAGTGGCACCATTGCTCCAAGCATAGGAAGCGAAACCGCTTCCTGCATCAAGGGTGGTTGATTCCCCGTCGCATAGTGACTGATTGGAACCGGCATCAACAAAAGGTTGATTATGTAAAGTAACCTGAATAGTATCAGCGGCAGTGCAACCGTTAATATCAGTCACTCTTGCCCAATAAGAACCTCCTGTGCTTATTGGAAGTGTGGTTCCTGTGGAGTTATCATTCCAAAGAATGCTAGAAAACTGACTACTAATTACTTGCCCTGTCACACCAGGAAAAGTGGAATATGGTGGAATCTGATTAATATTTAAAAAAATATCATTGTTATTATCATCCTTTCCTGTTAAAGAACCGTCGGCATTCCTGAATACCATTGAAATTGCTGTAACACCT
>JAIBAJ010000160.1 GCA_019695265.1 Bacteroidia bacterium
GCAATTATTTACCTGAATAGCAATTGCATCGGCATTTATCCCTGAAATTTTCAAACTAGTTTTTGGACTATTTCTTCCAAAACATTGAAAAAGAAGTAAAAGGTTGAGGTTGCACCTCGGGCAACGATAGAGGCAAGTAGCCCACAGGACCACTACGGCGCTAGCCTATTGGGCCGAGGACTACAGCCGATAGCGTGACCTGAACGCCCGTGCAGGTGAAAATGGATTTAGCAAAAAGCCGGTTGGGCGGAAGGGGCCCGCATACCAAGTATTTAAAAAAAATGTCGAACCTTCTAATTGACTTTTTCAGAAAACCCTAATTGGCAAGGTCTTAACCTACGATTGGTTATCCGCTTTCTTTTTTTTCCTTTCCTTACGAATGGTTAAAATGATGGGAATGGAAGTAATTGCAACCAAGAAAATCACTACTTTTTCTAGGTGGTGTTGGATTTCCGGAAAAATCTCTACCAAAAAATGTCCGGCTGATATCATTACCGGAACCCAAAACAAACAGCCAATTACATTCCAAAACATAAATTTCGAAAAAGGTAATCGGATAATACCGGAAAGGATAGGTACAAAGGTTCTGACAATTGGTAAAAATCGCCCGATAACAAAGGCCATTCCACCATATTTATTGTGATATTCCCGAGCTATATCGATATATTCTTTGCGGTAAAGCCATGTATCTGGCTGTCGTTGCAACCAGTTTCCTAAAAATTTACCACTGAAATAACCAAATATACTTCCAAAGGTAGCAGCTGCAAATACGGCCCCGAGTAAGGTGAAATAGGAATAAGGCAGGTAAGATGTTCCACATAATAATCCGGCAGTAAATAATAAACTGTCGCCAGGGAAGAAGAAGCAAAAGAAAACTCCTGTCTCTGCAAATACTATAAACAACAACAGACTGATGCCTCCGTATTGAAGTAGAAATTCAGGATTAAACCATTGCCCAATGCTTAGCATGTAATGAATCGGATACAAAGCTAAGCATTCCTTGAGTAGTGCGGCCTTTTCTTTTAAGGAATTAAGGAAAGTTTAGAAAAACTATGGTAACTAATTATGGTGGATGTGCCGGAAGAAAATGTGTTATGAATCTGCAATAAATTTCCATTTCCGATGAAAAGTTGATGAGTGTTCGGATTGTAAACTAAATCTTCACAGCTTCCTGTGCCTGTTAGGCTTACATAGCTATTGGGACTGTAAGTAAACCGATAAATACCATTGGATGTAGAACAAATGAAGTTTTGTCCGTCTTCCATGCTCACCATTTTATTAGGGGCCGGATTAACATTAAACTCAGAAATGGAATTGAAATTTGAATTTAGCGAAATAACACTAATTTTTCCTTCTCCGGTGGATGATTGGATGGAATTGGCAAGGACCCTTTCCGAATCTAAAACACTAAAACTCTTTATCAAATCAGGAAAGTTGGCCTGGTAAATAACCTGACCGGTTTGAATGTTATAAACTTTCAAAATACTGGGAATTGCCTCTCCAACTAAATGAGCCAACAGGTAGCCATTATGAATCATTAATTGCATAGGTAAGAGCCCTGAACTAATTGGAATTTGCAGGGTCAGCAGACCATCGGATGAAAATGCCTTAATATAACCTTCACGTAATCCAATATAAACATTGCCTGAATCCTGGCATGTGCTTAAAATGCTTGATTGTCCGGGAAAACTGGTAAAATCTACTTGCCATTTTAGTTGTCCGTCCAGGTTGGTGCAAAATAATTTGGGCACTTCCGAACCGGCTATGTATAAGGAGTTGGTTCCAGGTTGGGTGAGTAAAAACCCGGCATCGCAAGGGAAAGAACCCAGTTGTATTTCCTGATTAGATCTAAAAAACAAATCTGAATTATCTCCATTGCGCCCCAGGATATACAATCCATGATGGGTGTCTGGTGCTTCTTTGTATTGAATATTGATAGTTCGGTATTCATTGGTTTCGTTTTCGCCATCAAAAGCTGTAAGTACCAAGGTGTAATTTCCTGAGGCTAATCCGAATGGGATAGGTAATGCAAAATTTATCTCGACCAATTTCCCCCCTAAATTGGTTTTCGATACAGAGCTTTGGTTGATTTCACCTTGGTTTATTAGATTTGCCTTAACCCAAACCAAATTTGTTTCATCGCTAACCTTGAGTTTCATCCATAGGGTATCGCCGGCAAAATAGCCGGAATCAGAATTTAGCTCTATTATAGAAAGTATAGGAGGAGTTTGGTCTTTTTCCGGTTTGCATGCACCAAAACAGGTCAATGCAAGTATGAAAAACAGGCTAAAATGAAATCGGTTTACCATTGTGACTAAGGTAAGAAAAAAAACTTCAGGTTAATTTCCGGTTAACACCATATTCCTAACTTTCAAAATTAAATACTGACTACCTTTGCGCCTTCATAAAAATGCAATTAACCAACTAAGGGTTTGATAAACTATGGGATGTAGTGGATGTAGTACCGGTAGAGGAACCGGAACCCCGGCAGGATGCAACAACAACGGATCCTGCGGTGTAAATGGTGGATGCAATAAATTCAATGTTTTTGATTGGCTGTCTAATATGCGTTTGCCTGTTGGACAAGCCCCATATGATGTGGTTGAAATACGATTTAAGAATACTCGCAAGGAATTCTACCGCAATTCGGCTAATCTCCCGCTAAAAATTGGAGATGTAGTAGCTGTAGAATCGCAATCTGGACATGATATTGGTACCGTTTCCCTGACCGGTGAATTGGTTAAAATCCAAATGAAAAGAAAAGGACTGGATTCTAAATCAGATGATCTTAAAAAGGTTTATCGTATTGCGAAGGATACCGATATCGAAAAATGGCAGCAAGCATTGGAATTAGAACATCCTACCATGGTAAAGGCCAGACAATTAGCTACCGGCCTTAAACTGAATATGAAAATCAGTGATGTGGAGTTTCAAGGAGATAAATCCAAAGCCGTTTTCTATTATACTGCCGATGATCGGGTCGATTTCAGAGAGCTTATCAAGGTTTTTGCCGAAGAATTTAAGGTGAAAATTGAAATGAAGCAAATTGGAACCCGTCAAGAGGCCGGACGTGTTGGTGGAATTGGTTCCTGTGGCCGTGAACTTTGCTGCTCAACCTGGTTGAATGATTTTAGAACAGTGAATACCTCCGCAGCTCGTTACCAACAACTATCCTTAAATCCTCAAAAACTGGCCGGACAATGCGGAAAGTTGAAATGTTGCCTTAACTATGAATTGGATAGTTACATGGATGCTGTAAAGGATTTTCCTGAATCAAATATCCGCCTCGAAACTAAAACCGGTTTGGCTTACCACTTTAAGTCCGACATATTTAAACGCACCATGGTGTTTAATATGAAAGATGAAAATGGGCAGGAACAATACTACACCTTTTCCATTGCTCAAGTAAAGGAGATGGTAGAACTCAATAAGAAGGGTACAAAAATTGAACCCTTGAGTAATGCTAAACCTGAGAAATCCCAAGCACCTCAAATTACCTTTCAAAATGTGGTTGGACAGGATAGCATCACCCGTTTCGACAAACAAAAGAAAAGTAAAAGCAAACATAAAAATCGGAATAAACCTAGGCCCAATAACAACCAAGGTAAAGCCCCGTCAAGCAAATAAGCCATGTCTGTTGTTCTGCCATACAAAGAGTCTGACCTCAATAAAAAGAAACAGGTAGAGCAAATGTTCGACAACATTGCTCATCGCTACGATTTTTTAAACCGAATTTTGTCTTTTGGTATCGATAAAGGGTGGAGAAAGAAAGTAGTTAAACTCCTGTCTGTTTCAAACCCTAAACTGGTGCTCGATATGGCAACCGGAACCGCCGATTTGGCCTTGGAACTTAGCAAAATCAAAGGAGTTACCATCAAAGGTGTAGATCTGTCGGAAGGAATGCTTGAAATAGGTAAGAAAAAGGTTATTAATAAAGGGTTACAAGGTAGTATTGAACTGCTCCATGGCGATTCTGAACGTATTTTGTTTAATGACCTTACCTTCGATGCGGCAACTGTTGCCTTTGGTGTTAGAAATTTTGAAAACCTGGAACAAGGATTAACAGAACTAGCCCGAGTGCTCAAACCGGGTGGGAAATTGTTTGTGCTCGAATTTTCAAAACCTTCTTCCTTTCCTTATAAACAGGTCTATAATTTCTACTTTAAAAATATTTTGCCTACCGTAGGTAAGTTCTTTTCCAACGATAGCTCGGCATATACTTACTTACCTGATTCCGTAAACGCTTTTCCCGATGGAGAAAATTTTGCAGCAATTATGGAAAAATGCGGCTTCACTTCCATTGAAAGATATCCTCTAACCTTTGGAATTGCTACAATATATGTAGGATTAAAGCCGTTAGGATGAAACTAAGAATTTGTATTTCAGTTGAAACACCTTGTTGATTAAGCAGTTAGGAATATTATGCCTCGTTTTAGCTCTACTTTTGGGAGCCCCCAATTCCATTTTCGGACAGAAGAAGGGGAACGGACCTACTATTTCCTCCCGCAAGTCCGGCACCATGACTGCCATTTCGCATACCGGTCGGCCTAAGGTTATTCGATTGCCAAAATACGACCGGCAATTGATTCATTTTGGCTTTTTACTTGGCTTTAATTATTCCAGTTTCGCCGTTCGCTATGAGAAGAATTTAGTTCAGTTTGATTCGGTTTATTCCATTCAACAACAACCTCAACCCGGATTTGATTTGGGTATCATTTCTGATTTGCGCCTCGGAAATCATTTTAACTTAAGGTTTACTCCAACTCTCCAATTTGTCGAACGGAAGATGAATTTTAGCCTCAATGGTCGCCGCGATTCATCTTATTTGGTTACCAAACCTATTACCAGTTATCTCATGAATTTTCCGCTTTGTGTGAAGTATAAATCGGAGCGAATTAATAATTGGAGGGCCTACATGATTGGTGGTGGGCGTTTTGGTGTGGATATGGGATCCAATTCCAAAATTAAGGATAAAAAGAAGGATAATGATATTATTAAATTGAGCAAATTCGACTATGGGGTTGAACTTGGCTTTGGTTTTGAATTTTACCTGGATTTCTTCAAATTGTCGCCTGAAATTAAAATGTACTATGGTCTAAATAATGTCTTGGTAAAAGACGGTGGTGTGTATTCCAATCCAATTAACCGATTGAATACCAAGATGTTTATTTTTTCTTTGAACTTCGAATAGTTTTTTTTTGTTTTGGCGGGTCCCCTCCGCCCACCATAGTCAGTGCAAAATTTTGGTTTGTTTCAATGGGCGTTCGGGTCGGGCTATTCGTTTCAAGTCCTCGCCGCCCTGGCTAGCGCCGCGGTCGTCTGTGGGCTTTCCACTACTATCCCTACCCGGACAAACCCCAGCAGTCTACTCAAGAAGTGAATTAGCCTAATTTCCTTAGGTAGGTGAGGGAGTTGAACAAACTATTGCAATGTCTGGGTTTGAAAAGGCTGAGGAGAACATGGCAACATTACGGGCTTGCACCTCGGGCAACGATAGA
>JAIBAJ010000161.1 GCA_019695265.1 Bacteroidia bacterium
AATTTGAATCGAACATTTGGTTTTTTAAAGCTGCTGGTAACGTTCACAACTTCTTCAGTCCAGAAGCGATCATCATTGGCATAGTAGGCAGAGCTGTAAACACCTGCATTGGCCAAGTCAGATCCTGAAAAGGATTTAATTTGAGCCCAAGATTTACCGCAGTTGGAAGTTGCGTAAATTTTCAAGGTTTCTGAATAGTCAGAAGCTAGGTTGCCGAATGAATATTTAAATTTCAATTTAATGCTGGTAGTGTAGGAAAGGTCAAATGCAGGTGAAATTAGTTCATCGTAATCACCTTCTTGACTTTCCCAATTGTTGAAATATACAGCACCTTTAGGTTCTCCGTAACCACCTAGGTAAGAGAAGTTCCATTTGTGTTCGTTGTTGAATTTGTCTGGCATTGACCAGTAGTAAATATCTTCAAAAGCGGTAAAGCTTTCAGAGAATGGGGCATAGTGCTCAGACCAATCGCCACGAACATCAATGATTTGATTCCAGGTTTTGGAAGTTGAACCGTTTTCGTTGGTTACAGTTAGGGTTGCATTGTATAAACCAGGAGCGTTGAATACAAAAGTTGGGTTGGCTTCGGTAGAGGTTGAAGGAGTAGCACCCGGAACGCTCCATTCGCGAGAAACCACTTCAGCGCGTTGAGAAACATCGTGGAATTTAATGGACTCTCCAACGCAGGCAAAGCTACGTTCAGAGTAAAAGTCTGCAAAGGGTGAACAAGCCGGAGGGTAAACATAAGGATCAGCAATACCGGTTGCATCCATATTGGCATCGGACCATAAGTTGGAACGACCGGAAACGGAAGAACTTAAGGCAATATTCATACGATCGCATTGTCCTTTTGAAAACATAAAGGAGCAATAGGAATAATCCATAAAGTTTTGATAGTTTTCTACAATGGTATCATTGCAAATTGCGGCACTGGAAGCTTGTGGACAAAAATTCCATCCTTTGGTGTCAGGAGTGTCATCAACATCATCATCGCCACATTCAATGCCGGGATTGTTATTGTCTCCCCAAGGGTGTTTTAGGTTTAACCAGTGTCCAATTTCATGGGTAAGTGCACGGTCGCGACCCGGACCGCCGGTTCCAATACTACCAATATAATCTGAAAGGATAATTACCCCGTCTTTGCTGGAAAATACTCCTGCAGTGTTGGTGGTGGAAGGATAATAAGCATAACCTGCAACACCATCCATCATGGATCTTACAACCCACACATTTAAATACCTGTCACGTGGCCAAGGATTTAATTTGGCAGCATCGTTACCTACATTGGTTAAGAAAGAATAGGTATGTTCAATACCATTGGTGCAATTCCCTAAGGCATCTTTGGTAGCCAAGCGAAATTGAATATTAGCTTTCCCAATAAGTGGTCTGAATTCCGGAATCACAACGGTAGTATCCGAATTCAATTTCATAAAGTCCTCATTTAAAATGCGAACTTGGTCAACTACTTGCTCGTCTGAAATGTTCTCATCACCTCCATCTAATGAATAATTGTGAACGATATGAAAAACAATCGGAATAATCCTTGGTGATACTGAATCCCAAACTGCAGCATTTTTGTGATGTGCATGCTCTTTAGAAAGTTTATCCAATTCCAATCTGGAAGCTTCCGTTTCAGGATGAGCCAAAATTGCTTTTCTGTTGGCTTCGGATGAACCACAAAAATTAGTGTTTTGTGCCATTGCCATCCAAGGTGCAAGTGCAGCTAAAAAAGGGAGGAGAAGTTTTTTCATGCAAAAAAATCTAAAAGGTTATTTTGGTTCTAAAATCCAAAATGAGGCGGCAAATATAAGTTACCAATGAATCCATTTTACATAGGTCACCTCATTGAATTTTCAACAAGCAAATTTACCGATCCCTCAACCTTTTTTTGAACACATTTCATCAAAAATTTCATTTCTAACTGTTTATCCGTGCTAGTACGGATAACAAAATACCCGACAACGCGGATGAAGCCAAGGCCTTGCTGCATCGACCTTTGAAGCATAAATCTTAGGTCAAATGAAAAATAATTTTTCTTTCGGTTCAATCTCCGGAACCTCCCTTTAAAAACCTTAGTTTGGATGTTGGATAACATTAACAAGCAGTAAAAAATGTCCTAATCCGAACAATTTGGCAGACTTTTAACGGGTGAAGGTTTTCCTTTGCCCGTTTTATTGTTTACTACTTATCTTTGCACAATGCCTGAACAAGCCTTTATTGAGCGATTTCTCCGCTTTTGCATTATCGGATTTATCGGTTTCGCCATTGATTTTGGAACTACCTGGGTAGGTAAGGAGAAACTTAGAATGAACAAGTATCTCTCTAATTCTCTTGGATTTGTGCTTGCATCTACGATCAATTTTTTTTTGAATCGAATGTTTACTTTCCAAAATAACAATCCTGAAATTCTTATTCAGTTTTTCAAATTTGCCATGGTAGCCGTGGTTGGTTTGGGGCTCAATAATTTATTTGTTTTCCTGTTTACCGATAAAGTTAAACTTAATTTTTATGTGGCTAAAATTGGGGCAGTAGGTATTGTGTTGTTTTGGAATTTCGGTGCCAACAACTTCTTTACCTTTTCCTGAAATGCTACTTTTTTAGCTTAGGATTGTTAGGGTAATTGGAAAAGCAATCTAAAAATCCTTCCATTACCATACAAATAACCAAATTGGGGTGTTCCTTTTGCAAGATGGCTAAATCTAGTCCATGTTCCCAGGAGTCGAAAATATATGTTGACCTGCTAAAACTGCCCCCTAAAAGGTCCATTAGTAAATCATTGGTAAAGCTTTCTCGAAAAACTAATAAGCCTGGCAAACTGCTGTCCTTGCTTTGCCGAACTTCTTCGTAAGTCCAACAATAGGGAAAATTAGTCGGACAAGGGTAATTCTCCTTGGGCCTTTCTTGAAGGTAGTTTTCTTTTTTGGGAAAAATATACCTGGCATTTTCCACAAAATCCTTTTCCATATTAATCATACGGGTAATGTTTCCGGCCGGGTAAATTGAATCTCCAAGTTTGCAATCTGCTAATTCGATAACTGGCAAGTGGTAACCTTTTTTATTTAAACTGTCTAATAAAATCCGATATGCCAAATAGGTTCCTTCGTTGTTCCAATGGTTATCAGTTTTGTAAAACAGTAATCCTTGTTTTTTTCTTTCCTCCAAAGCAGGTCTTATATCAATTATTTGGCATTTGATATTTGGTTTAATTTCTTTCAAAAAATGGGATGTAAAGGAACCGTTTTTAGCGGGTTTAATATAAGAAGGTAGGTACTCCGGATAGAGTTGAGGTTTGGAAGGTAGAATCACTACCATAAATTCAGCACCATGTGCCCGACAGGTATCGTATCGCCAGTTTAGCTCCGAAATGCTTCTTTCTGCTATTCTTTTGGTAAGTTGAAGCTTGCCGGTATAATTGTTTATTTCATTGTTCATGAGGTAAAACCAACCTTCTTTTCCTAATCCCACTAGTTTGGGTTTAGGCGAATAATTAAATACCTGAATAAACAATTGGTTGTAGGCTGAAACTAAACTGTTTCTAAATACAAAATGATCGTTGAACCATCGGTCGAAAGCTTCGGGAAATGGATCCAATTCTTTGGAATCTAGCTTAGGTAGTTCAGCCAGAGCTTTGTTTTCTGAACTGGGTTTGGGATCTTTTATTCCTAAAATGAGAACCAATGCAGGCAGGCCTAACATGAACAGAAAGGCAATAATTTGACTGACATTATGGATTGATTTTCTCAAAATCGGAAATAAATAAAAGGGTTGTAGGTATCGGAAATAAGGAATAAGGTTGAAAATCCAAGAACAAAAACAATGGAAATCACCGATAAACCGGCATATACATATTCATAAACTGTTTGCTTCTCGGCGGCATGTTGAATGGTGCGACCCACTTTTTCTAATAAACCGGAACTACCTGCAATAGCAACCACCAAGGCTACTAAAAAACCACGGTGCATAAATTGCTCTATTAATGCAGTGTTGCTATTCCAGTTTCCCAATCCCAGCATGTTTGTAAGTATGGTGCCGGCTTGAGTAAAGGTATCTGCTCTAAAAAACACCCAAGCAATTATTACCACCACCAAGGTGTAGATGCGAGCTAAAACCGGAAATTTCTCCAAGCCTTTAGTCCAACCCAATCGTTCTAGTACCAGAAAAAATCCATGGAACATTCCCCAAAAAATAAAGGTCCAATTGGCGCCATGCCACAAACCGGTGAGGAAGAACACTAGTAGCAGGTTTCGGTAGGTTTGAAATTCGCTTCCTCTATTTCCGCCCAAGGGAATGTAGACGTAATCTCTAAAAAAATTACTCAAAGAAATATGCCACCTTCTCCAAAAGTCTTGAATGGATTTGGCGAGGTAAGGATAGTTGAAGTTTTCAAGGAATTCGAATCCAAACATTCTACCCAATCCAATAGCCATGTCACTATAGCCGGAAAAGTCGCAATAAATATGCAAGGAATAGCAGATTGCACCGAACCAGGCTACGCCAAAATCCAATTCGGAGGCAGGAAGGCTGAAAATCTCGTCAGCCGGGAAGGCAAACATATTGGAGAGCAAAACCTTTTTACCCAGACCAACAACGAATCGTCTAATGCCGGAAGCAAACTTGGGTATATTCATAACCCGGTTGGTCAGTTGGTCTGCTACATCGTGGTATCGAATAATGGGACCTGCAACCAATTGCGGAAACAAACTGATATAAAGAGCCAGTTTCCCAAAATTGGTTTGAACCTGAGCTTTTCCCCTGTATATATCCACAACATAACTCAAGGCATGAAAGGTGAAAAAACTGATTCCAATCGGTAGTTTTATGTCTGGTATTGGAAATGGTTTTATTCCCATCCAAGTTATTATTCCATTGAAGTTTTCTACTACGAAACCGCTGTACTTAAAAAAGCCTAATCCTAACAGATTAATACATACCGTTAAACCTAATACGTATTTAGCGGTTTTTGCCTGATTTTTTACCTTACTAACCCAAATTCCCATGGTGTAGTTAAGGGCAATGGAGGCTAGCATTACTAAACTATAACTTACTCCACCCCAGGCATAAAAAAGTAAGCTGAACAACAGTAGTATGTAATTTCTCCATTGGTTATTGAGCCAAACTACCAAGAACAAAGTCAGAGGCAAGAAGGCATACAAGAATACAAGGGATGAAAATAACATGATTGGACTCGGTTAAATTACCACATTGACAATTTTCTTTGGAACCACAATCACTTTTTTGGGTGTTTTACCTTCTGTCCATTTTACGGATTCGGCATGTTCAAGGACAGCCTTTTCAATTTCGGCATTGCTAAGTCC
>JAIBAJ010000162.1 GCA_019695265.1 Bacteroidia bacterium
TAGTAGGTCGTAAGTGGTGACAGATTATTGTCCTGGAAATTAAGCACATCCGCAGCCACCGTTCCAATTGAGGTAAAACTTTGTCCATCAGTACTGCGCTCCACATCAAATCCATCTTCATTAGCAGAATTATCAGTCCAGCTCAACTCAACATAGTTCGATTGTGTTTTAAAAACGGTTGCCATCAAATTGGTTGGGGCTACCGGGGCCTCCGGAGCGGCGTTGGTTCCATATCGGAAAACACCACCATCCTGGGTGCAAACAAAAACATATTCTCCCATCATCACTGTTCCCAAAATTGGGCCGCCGCTCACCCCGGTTAGATCAAAATCAGTAGCCGTAAAATTGGCGTCTACTTGGCTACCTACTCCATTTCCAAACATTACGGCATTTCCACTTCCCATCATGTCCCAATAATAGCAACGGTAATCACCTCCTTGAACAATAGGTAAAAAGGTAGGACCTTGTTGTTGGAAAAAATAAACTCCATTTCCGGTAAGGGTAAAAATGGCAATTTCGTTCACCTTGGTATTTGCCGGAATACTGGCATCGTTCAAGGTAAAGCTTACACCATTGTCGTTGGAAACATATAAACCGGCCATAGTTCCGGCCAAAATTTGGGAGTTATCGTTATCAAAAACAGAATAAACAACACCTGCATCGCCATCAAGACCCGTTGCCGTTACCATGGTTGGATTTACTCCATCGGCAAAGGAATAAAGTCCACCGGGTGTGCCAAAAAAATGGGTACCCGGATTCTCGGATTTTTCATAACTGATAACCTCGCTTGTTCCCAACTGGGAAGTAAGATTGTTAAGGTTGTAAAGTCCATTGTTTAATTCATAATACTGCACATTTCCATTACCCAAAACAAAGAAATAGGCATCATCACCAACGGCAGCCTTTGACCCATAGAATTTATTCATTCCTGAATTGTCTACCAAGGCCGAAGTATGGTGCTCCTGCCAGGTGTCGCCATTGGTAACGGAGTAATAAACCCCTCCACCCCGAATACCTACCAACAGCGTATCTCCAATTTTGGCCAAACCCCTGGCCGATAAGGCCGGTAAATTGGTGTTTACATCGGTCCACGATTGAGCCTGGGATAAAGCTGTAACACAGGCAAACGAAACAAGTGTAACTAGTTTTTTCATTTTTTGCATAATTTTTAAAGTTCGTGACACAAAGGTAGCCCCCCCGCTACAGCCCTTGCCACACAAAGGATGTAGGCTTGTAAACCTTTATAAAGTTTGACGATTATTGACAGGTTTTTGACTTCCCTGAAAAAGCAATTGAATTTTAAATCAAGCACTTAGCATGCAATTACCACGGGCTTGAAATTGGGTCTATAAAACTTTAAATCTTACTAAACCCCGGCAAGTAAAAGTGATTAAGACCCAAAATCCGATAAAAACCAACCTGTTTATCGGGTAAAAAGTGCCCAATTATTCCAATAACTGCTGTTTGTATTCGGAAGGAGTTTTGCCAGTAAACTTTTTGAAAGAAGCATTAAAGGAGGTTTTATTATTGAAGCCGCTTTCCCTGGCAATAGTTTCGATGGTAAATTTCTTTAACGCCCCGGGTTCGTTCATCCTTGTTTTGGCATACTCAACGCGGTACGAATTTATGAAATCAAAAAAATGCATTCCACTACAGGTATTGATGGCCTTTGAAAGTTGGTGAGAACTAATTTGAAGCTCCATAGCCAGGTCCGCTATTTTTAATTCCGGCATTAAATAAGGCTTGTGCTTTTGAACATAGGCAACCAGGGAGTTGAAATGCTCCTGAACCTCCTCATCGATGCTTTCATTGGCTTGCTTTAAGGTTACAGAATAGGAATTTACCAATGCCTCCTGACTTACTTGGTTGCTTACCAATGCCTCAATACGCTTTTCACTTTTAATGTGTAACTCTAAGCAAGGAAATGTTACCAAAAGCTCCAGCAAAAACAACGACTCCGGCAGGTAATTCATTAATGGAAGAAATGGTAAAATTTGATAGTTACGCAATACAACCAACACAAAAACAACCATTAAAGGAACTTGTCCAACCAGAAAATAATACGCGGGTTTGTGCCCTTGCCTAAACGAAACAATCCCGCTGTAAACCAATAAAACCGCAAGCAAACTATAGAAAAAATAGTATGCCGACGCCGCAATAGTTATCCAAACACCTTGTTTTGGTACAAATAAAACCGCCAAAAACAAGAGAAGCAAGACCTGACTAACCAGATAAGCCTTGGAAAGAAACGAACCGGACAATGAACCTAAGTCGAGCAATCGATATACAAATAACAAAAAGAAACCCAGTGCCGGAATTGACCAAAAAACCCGTACAATAGACGTATAGGGAATGAGTACGTTGGGCAACAACAAATGAAACAATCCCATGTTGGCACCCATGTAAAATAGCAAACAAATAATGTAAGCAGCATAATACAAGAAGATGGTCTTTGGAAACTTCACAAATGATAACAAGTTGTACAATACCAATACCAACACCAATCCTGCTAAACCGGCAAAAAACAAAAGGTCAGATAACAAGCTTAATACCTGAGTTGGAGGGTGTACCAATTGAATGTCGGTTTTTAATGCCGACTCTTGGTTGTAAAGCCGAATATACAGCTCCGCACCGGGACTCAACTCCCCGGGCAAATCCATGTAAAACTTATTGGTCCATTGTCCGCGCGAAGCCAACTCTCGCTTAAGTCCGGTATGCTTTTCCAGGAAAACCGAATCGTTTTGCACCAGAAAAAAATCAACATAATACAAGGCAGAATGGGTAAGCATTACCCGTGTATTTGCCAATACTTTGGGGCTTTTAAGGGGCATTTTTACCCAAACAGAGGAGGCACTGTAGCCAAAATTTAGGTTGGAGCGCGGATAAAAACCGGCATTAGCCATCACTTCCTGTAAAGAAAGAGCCTTGGTGCTGTCTTGGTAAACCCAAAAAAGTTTAGGTTGCAGACTTGATGCAAAGGATTGAAATCCAAGGCACAACACCAAAACCAATACCAAGCCTGCGTTTCGTAACATTACCTGCACTTTATGCTTGGCGAAATAAAACCAAAATAGAAAGAGAAGGTAGAATTTTTTCTTGGAATCACAGTAAAAAGGCATTAACAGGTGAAGGCCCTGAATGGGAAAAGCCTAACAGAAGGAGGTTTGCACTTACCTTCGGGCAGGGATAGAAGTGGAAAGCCCACAGCCGAACGTGGCGTTAGCCCGGGCGGCGAGGACTTGAAACGAATAGCCCGGCCATGAGCCAAACCCACTTAAACTGGAAATAATAGACTCTGTTGGAGGCGAATGGGCCCGCCAAATAAAAATAACAACCTGTACCCCAAACCATCTTTCTAAAAACCCTTGCCCAAGTTTGAAATGCAAAAGGCCAAAGTTAGCGACGGTAATTGCGGCAGTTTTCCTTAATTAGGTTGATCACTTCATTGCCATATTGCTTGGTAAACTCCTTGTCCAGGGCTTCATAAAACGCTTTGCAAGCCTCGTCGTTTTTGGATTGCGACAAATGAATCAGGCCCAAATTTCGGTAGGCGTAGGCATTACCCGGGTACAACTTTATCGATTTCTTAACATCGGCAAGCGCACCTTTTAAATCTCCGAGTTTCAATTTGCTATACCCACGGTTGTTGAGCGCCAAAGCCTCGTTGGGATCGAGTTGCAACGCATGGTCGAGGTAATTTACCGACTTCTGAAAATCGCCCTTTAGTTGATAAAGATAGCCCAAATTAACATAACCACCCAAAAACTTAGGGTCGAGCTCAATAATCTTATTCATGTAATAAATCGCCTCGTCTTCCTTCCCAATTTCCTGAGCAACCATTCCCAGGTTATTGAGCACACTTACATTGCTGGAATCCTTGATGTAAGCCTGGCGGAAATCGGCATAAGCGCCTTTAAAATCGCGGTAATAAATACGGGCCGAGCCGCAATTGAGATAAAACGGAATAATTAAAGAATCAACCGGGTTAAGCGAAATTCCCTTTTCAAAATCTTGAACGGCAGGTTCTGCCATGCGAATGCTGGTAAGAAAATTACCACGGTCGAAATATACCCTGGACTCGTTGGGATACTTATCAACCATTTTATTGAAAACGTCCAAAGCGGCTAAAGCATCACCCATCTGGCTGAGAATCTGAGTTTTAAGAAACCAATAATCATATTCCTTCAGATCCGATTCCAAAGCCACCGTAATTTCTTTAAGTGCCTGGGAATAGTTCTTCTTTTCAAGCGACTTTTGGGCCTCCAGGTATGAAGGATGCTTGGTTTGAGCTTGTATTGAAGTAGTCGCAAGGGTTAAGCCGATAAAGACCAAACCGACATACAAAATAAATGAATGGAATTGGTTTTTCATGGAAAATTTGGAATTAAAATTCAGGTTTATCAAAAAAATGAGGTGGAAATAATAATCAAAAATGACAACATTCGAATACTAATTGAGATAGTTTGCAAACGGATAAAATCTCTTGGAAATTGATTTTTATTCAAAATTTGATAGGATTTAAAAATGAAATACACTACATATAATACTATCCAACTTACTAAAAAGATGACAATAAATTGGAGGCTAACGTATTGGGCTATACGATTCATACTTAATGAAATCAACACCACAGGAAGGAGAAAAACTAACATGGGAAGAATAACAGATTGGCCGGAAAGCAAATCAAGGTATCTGGCCTTTTCATCCTGACTAAGCAGGTTGAGGGCTTTCTTGCTAAGGCTACGCGAATAAACGACTCCAACAATGAAGAGAAGAATCGTTAGAATAAAATACTGGTTATAGTCTTCCATTTTGCATACAAGTTATACGAGTAAAATGTGCTCAAACGAGAAAGCAAGAATACCAAATTGATAGAAAATACGGTGGTTGAAAGTAAAAAATTGTTGTAAAATCCTATCCTTTCGGTCATTACCGGGGTTTATTATGGCTTTATTCATTTGGCGGGCCCCCTTCCTCCCTTACCAATATTCTGCTAACCTCCAACTTCCTGCATCGGTCGTTCGGGTCACGCTTTCGGCTGTAATCCTCGGCCCACTTGGCTAGCGCCGCGTGTGCCTGTGGGTTACTTGCCTCTATCGTTGCCCGAGGTGCAAGCCCCAAAAGCCCAGCCTTTCCCGAATATACGGAAATATTATACCATTGTTATAAGCATAAATTTGGACTAAACACTTTGTCCATTCGCTATAAAGGCCTCCTAACGGT
>JAIBAJ010000163.1 GCA_019695265.1 Bacteroidia bacterium
GATTGGAATATATGACCAATATAACTATTTATTGACTAGTGATAAGTTAAGTGACAATCAAAAATATTTGTATGATTCCTTAATGAAAAGAGGTGCCAATAAGGGGCAATTAGATGATTCTTTAAAAGTTACAACAGACAATTGAACGCCACATCCTCTTTTGTATAACATGTATTCATATACGAAAATGAACGTTAGTAAAAAATTTTGCCATTTAGCGCCTGCATTGGGCTGGACTGTCTTGAGAAGCCTAATGTCAAAGCTGCTTGTGAAAGGCCTACTTGCCCACCTGAATTTGAAGCTGAACCAATTTCTGCACCGTCAACAAAAAGTCGAATGTTATTTCCTGATTTATAAACAACCGAAATATGTGTCCAAGTATTTGGTTTAACAATGTTATTAGCAGACCAATACTGACCAACTAAATTCCAGTTGCCGTAGCTGTATACATAGGCAACAACCTCACCATTTCTTCCAACCCAAAGACCAAGTGCTGGAGAATTAACTTTTGATAAATCACCGAAAGTAATGCAATGCCAATAATCTGAATTATTAAATGCAGGAATATTAACCCAAGACATATAGGAGATTTCGTCGAGTGCAGCACCACCTAAGATTGTTGTACCAATTGTAACATCTGCACCACTTGTACCTGTAGCAACCAAACTACGAGCCGATTGACTAAATCTGTCACTTCCAAAAAAGCTTGTACCAACTTGGGAGGCATGGAAACCATATCCACTGTAATCGTTATAATCACCATTGAATTTGTACCAAAGAACCAAATCTGCATTGGTATTACCGGTAGAGTTTTGAAGAGATGCATTGTGCACGAACCAATCCCACTCAGGCTGATTTTGCGAATTCATTCTAGAGTATATTTCAAATCCACTGAAATCCGCAATTCCATTGAAATAGCCCGTGAAGAAAATCTCACTTGCAGATTTTGCAAAAATGCCCCGTCCCTCTTCATCTAAATTACCTCCAAATTTCTTAGCACTTATTGGAGCTCCATTAGACTCATAGCCAGCAACTACAACATCCAAGTTACCAGATGAAACTAAAGATTCTGAACCAAATGCCACCGTACCAGCAAAACTACCCACTACAAATACTTTGCCGGTTGGATCCATAGATAACCCTCTAAATCCATCCTGACCAATTCCGCCAACTGCATTCACCCATTGGAATGAACCCGTAACCGAATCAAGTCGAGCTACAAACGCATCAGAAACACCTAATGATGTTTTTGAGAACGAACCGAAAGTTGCCACATTGGAGAACAATCCAGCCAGGTAAATATTACCGCTTACATCTGTACCTACACCAAATCCGCCATCAGACCCTGGTCCTCCAAAGGATTTCGCCCAACTGAAGGCACCTCCAGAAGTTAACTTAGCAATGAATCCATTGCTTTCATTACCCGAATTAGTAAGAGTGGTTGAGCCAAAACTTGCATTTAATTTGTAGTCACCCACAACAATAACTGAACCGGAAGCATCGGTTGCAATTCCCTGGCCATAATCGTAACTGGTTCCTCCAGCACTGATAGCCCAAGTCAAAGCACCATTTGATGAAGCAAATTTCGCAACCCAAACATCAGTTGCACCATTGGATGTTAAGGTAGTCTGTGAATTAGAGAAAGTGGCAGTTCCATGGAAATAACCTGTTACAACTGGATTTCCACTCGGATCCACTGCCACAGCAAAAGCCACATCTTGATTTGAGCCACCGAAAGATTGTACCCACAATATGCTTCCAGAAGGACTTACTTTGGCGATGAAGGCATCGTCAGAACCATTACTCGATCTCGAAAAAGAACCAAAAGTAGCAACATTACGGAATGAACCTACAATATAAGCATTACCTGAAGCGTCAAGAGCTACCGTAGATGCAGCATCTTCTCCAGATCCGCCGGCCGTTAAATTCCACAGAAGATTTCCTGACTGAGAATATTTTGCCAAGAAAATGTCATTACTGCTGGAATTCACCAAATTCAAATCCATGTACATGCTACCAGCATAAGTTCCAGCAACATAAACGTTACTTGATGCATCAAGTGCTACTCCTCCTGCAGCATCCTTTCCAGAGCTTCCAGAATACCTTGGCCAATTTGGAGGAAGGGTTTTTCCATTACCACTAACACCATCTCTAAGGTACTTGGTCTCAGTTTGGGAGGTATAAACATTCAAAGCTGAATTGTATTCCAAGACAGAATAAAAATAATCTGTGTAAGGTTCCAATCCGGACACTAAAACAGAACTAGCAAAACCCGCATAAACAATTTTATTGTCGCCACCTATATTTTGCGCTGATTGGAAATTTGCATTTGGAATATAAATTTGGTTATCAACAGGTAAGGTATTTACTGGTCCACCCTTTCTCGCAACCACTATTCTAAACGCACCGTTACCATTTGTCCAACGAACCATTTGCTCAGTGCGCGCAGAAACAACTTGAACATTGGAGGCATTGACAGTTGGAGTTTGAACCAAAGGCGGGGTTGTAAACTGAACATTGCCTGGTCCAACCCAGATTCCATTAATATAGTCATACCCATAATAATTCTGTGTGCCAGGACCGTTTGTGTTGTACTCAACAACTACAAAATGATAGGTCGTATTTGGCATAAGCCCTGAAACTACGCAACTATTTGCAGTGCCATTGTAAACTGTTTTATAATTCTGCACGGCACCATTTTTAATAACCGGTACCATGCCAGGGAAAGGATTACTCGAATTCATGTCAGCATTTGCTGTATAAGAAACCCCATTTGAAGGTAAGGCAAAAACTGGATTAAAGCCAGCACCTGCAAGTGCAAGGACCATTCGATTGGTTCCATTACCAGGAGTCCAAGAAACATTAACTGCGCCGCCTGGTAAACTGGTAGCCGTAACATTGTAGGCAAACTGAGTTGGTCTTGTCGCCATAGATAATGTTGTACGACTAATCGTAGGCACTGAGCTTGTTAAATACCTGGTGAAAACACCACCGTAAGAATTGTATTCAAAAATCGCAAAATGGTAAGTTTGGCCAGGATCTAGATTAGTTACCTGGCAATTATTTCCTGATCCATCGTAAACTACATAGTTTCCGTTGCCCATATCTGAACCAAAACCATAATCTGAACTTGCCCAATAAAAACTATTACTTGTTGGATAGGCAGAAATGTCCACTGGAGCGCCCGCTTTAGCAATCACTATTCTTGCCATACCGTTACCTGAACTCCAGCTTAAGTTCAAAGAATTCTGAGTAATTCCGGATGCTTGTAAATTAAATGCTGGTGATGTTGGAGGCAAGAAGTCTAAGGTTGAGCCTATTGCATTAGTAGCAATGGTATTCGCATATGTTGGATTTGCAGTGCCTCCATTGAATTCAACAATTCGAATTGAATAGGTGGTATTTGAAGACAGGTTATTTACAACTACTGTATTACCTTGACCTACCATTACAACAAAACCACCACCAATATTTGAACCATTTCCAAAATAGTTGTTTGCATAATAGTTAAGTCCATTTTGAGGGAATGCAGTTGGAGCAGAAAGTGGACGTATGTAGACCAACCTTGAAGTTCCATTTCCATTATTCCAATTGATTCTAAAACTATTCACGGTTCGGTCAGTAACGGTTACACCCGATGCTGGAATGGTTGGAGCAGTTGGAAGCAAAACGTTCACAGCTGCCAGATAAAGATTTGAGCTATTCACCACCACCATCGGTACAGACCCGAAACTAACTACATTAAATCCATTTATTGGCAAGCTGCTTCCATGAATAAAAGTTGTTACTCCAAGCTTGGTTAACCCCAAAGGATAATTGTTATTGGAATAAGCTGTGAATAAGCTTGTTAATGCTGAATTTGTCATATTATACCTAACAACCTGATAGTTTTGATGAAACTCAAGTTGATTATTATCCACAGCAACTAAATTGGAGTTAGGAGATACAGACCCATTTGTGTTTCCGGAAATAAAGGTTCCAGTAACTGCATCTACACGTGCAAGATTGAGGGCGTAATTTGCACCAGAGTTATTCAAATAGCCATTAAACTTGCCGGAAAATGCAATTGTTGAGGTTGAAGGAGGCTGAACAATATCAAAAATTTCGGTTGGGTTTGTACTATTAAAGGGTAATCCGGCATTGAAAGAATTAATAGAACCTGAAAATGGGTTCAAGGACAACAAAGAGTTTCTTAGTCCAGAAAATCTACCACCAACATAAACCGATGATCCACCAAAATAGCGAATAACATTTACCCTTACCGGACTTGACCCATTTACGGCCATCATTGTTGGGTTAATTCCTGATAAGGAAACAGGCGAGGATTGGATATTATCTAATACAAAAAATCCATTTCGAAGTGCATTTGAAGCAGACCCTGAGGAATTAATTACCGTTACACTTGAGAAATCTCCACCAACAAAAAGCCGAGAACCCGCAAAGCAGATAGACCTTACACTGTTATTTGTATTTGCCCTAACCACCGGATTAAAAGTTCCGGTGAAATTGTTTACAACCGCAAAATTAATAGCTGAATTACCTCCTACTTGGTTAAAGTTTCCTCCCAAGAAAACATTATTTCCAGACGATTCAATAGCGTAAACTGAACCATTTACATTGGGATTAAAAGGCAACAATTGAAATGTTGTTAAATCCATCGCTGCAGCTCCTCTGCGCTCAATCAAACCAATTTTTGTAAATCCACCTGTGGCAATCACATTTCCGTTCGTGAAGTTTGCAAAAACCCGAACGGTAGCATTTGGTCTTGGGTTAAAGGCATTAAGAATTGGGGCACTAGTTTGATTGGTAGGCAAATTATAAATGGCAAACCTATCACGAGAATTTCCAGAAATTGAAGTGAATGCTCCACTTACCCAAAGTGAACCATTGATAATTCCGGATGCCTCAATTGTAGAATTTGGATTCGGACTCCAAGTATTTAATACCTGAAGAAAGTTAGTATTGAATGCGAATAATCTGGCCCTTGATATATTATTTACACTGGTGAATCCCCCTCCTACAAAAATATTTTGTCCATTAACAGCCAATGTAAATACAGAACTATTCAAATTTACATTTGCCGGAGATAGCATAAACATCGAGGTATTCAAATCAATACC
>JAIBAJ010000164.1 GCA_019695265.1 Bacteroidia bacterium
CATTTCCTTGGGCTCCGGGGTTTCCGGGAATCCCGTCAAAACCATCTAAACCGGCCCCTCCCCTATTGCTGGAAGTTGCCATACAGTTCCCATTGACAAAAGTAGTTTGGCAAACTTTAGCACCACCCTGACCTCCGTTTCCGGCTAAGGGTCCTGCCCCTCCTTGTCCGGGATTTCCGTCAAAGGCATAATTGGTATTTGGAATAGAATAGTAGAGGGTTTCGCCCAAAACTACCTGGGTATCAACATCAAAGCCACCTCGTTCACCACCATCGCCTCCGGTACCTCCGATAAAAGCACCCGGATAACTAGGGCCACCACCTATTCCACCTGCATTACAACAAGTACCTTGACCGGTAGAATAGGTAGAAAGAGAGGAAGTTCCATCACCGCCTTCTCCCGGCTGTCCATCAGCACCATTAACACCATCTGCTCCGGGTAAGCCGGGCAAGCCATCGCTACCTTTTCCGGTATTTATGATGCATCTGGAAATAAGATAATCGGAGCAATTGCTGAGGTAAAAGGCATAAATTGAAGTTCCGTAGCCACCGGCATCATCCACATTAACTGTTAAATCCTGAAATCGAAATCCGGTTTTGTTAATGCAATTGAAAACGATCAGGCGTTTAGGCGAAGACAATGAATTGGAACTATCGCGGTTAATACTGCTGATATAGAAATTACTTTTTTGCCAGGTACTGCCATCAAATCCACCTTCCAAAGTTACACCGTTGGGAATATCAATGGTAGCAGACAAAGGATAAGATCCTTGAGCCAAACGCAAATGCTTAACACTACCTGCTGCCAAATCAAGGCCATAAAGCAAAGAGGCCGGATTGGCCTTGGTACCGGCATTTCCACTTGATGCTCCGGTTGGTGAAACATAAATATAACCGCATTCCTGCGAATACCCTCCAAATTGTACTTGGATAAAGAGTAAAAAAAATACAAATTTGATTAGATGTGCTTTCAATGGTTCTTTCTTGCAATGAAACCTGCAAGTATAAGGAAATTTTATCAAAACCTGCCTAAATCTGCCGCTTTAAACGGCCCATTATTTCTGAATTTAATTGAAACTTGCAAAAAGTTTATCCGTTGAAGCCCGTTGGAATAAATTTTCCTATTTTCGCCCTAATTCTTAAGACACTGTTTCACCACATGAAAAAAATCAGTTTCCTTACCCTGGCAATATGCCTTGTAACCTTTGCTGCTGCCTGGGCTCAAACATTCGAAGGTTCTATTGAGTTTAAACGAATATTACCAAACGACACCTCTATCTATGTTTATCATGTGAAAGGAAATAAGGTGAGAATTGATGAAATGGCCGCCGATGGTAAAACCGTGGAAGGCACCATGTTGGTTAATTTATCCGATAAAAAAATGTACGCCCTAAGTCATGAGCGTAAATTATTTATGGAAAGACCCTACAAAGCAGACGAATCAGCTAAAATGAATTTGGATGTTGAACGTAGCGGAAATACCAAGTTTATCAATGGATTTGAATGTTCCCAATGGAGAGTTAAAAACAGAGAGAAAGACAGTGAAATTACCTATTGGGTAGCCGAAGGGAATTTTGAATTCTTTATTCCTTTGTTGCAAACTATTAATCGCAAAGACAATTTTGCCACTTTTTACCTTCAAGTACCCGGAACCAAAGGGTTTTTCCCGATGCTTGCTGTGGAACGTACCTTGTTAAGAGATGAAAAAGGCAGACTTCAAGTAACCAAAATTACTAAAAAAGCCTTGGATGCTACTTTTATGGAGATTCCTAAAGGGTATGTTAAGGTTGACAAATAATCCGAACGCTATTTTTGAAAAAGGCTTACCATCCTGGTAAGCCTTTTTTTTTGATTTGACTTTTACCAGGTATGGGTGTTGCATTCAACCCCTGGTGATTTTAAATAGTAGCGTGCAAGGGGCATCTCGACCTTATACAGCTTGCTTTCATTGTTTAATAGATCGGTTTCCATTAAGAAAAGTTAGCCACTTGCCAAAACCTTGGGCGAAGGTAGGTGGTTTGGGTTTGCACCCTCGGGCAACGATAGAGGTAAGTAGCCCACAGGCCTACGCGGCGCTAGCCAAGTGGGCCGAGGACTACAACCGATAGCGTGACCCTAACGCCCCATGCAGAATATCGAAAATTGGCATTGATGGATGTAGGGCGGAAAGGGGGCCCGCCAAATACCACCAAAAAAAAAGAAAAACTTAGTGAACAGCGTAACTAAAACGGCTCTTTAAGCGGTTAATCGGACTTTCAAGATAGGTCCAACTGAGATGTGCCAGGCCAAACGTTAACAGGTAAAGAAAAACAAACTCGGTAAACTTATTGGAAAGGGATATGCCCAACTTTGGAAACAACCAATAGTAGAAGGAAGGTATAAACAAATGGATGATGTACATGCCATAGGAAATCTTGCCAACATGCAGCACCCATGGATGCTCTAATATGAAGGCCGATACATATTTAAATCCGTTTCGGGCGGCTACAGCAATGGCAAAAAATGCGACTATACCAAACAAAAATTCGTCGAAAATGACTTTGAACCAATCCCAATGGTAAGTTTCGATTCCATAAAACAACAAGGAATAGGTAACAAAGGCAAGAAAAAACCAATACGATTGGGATAGGTTTTTAAACCAGTTCGGTTTATTTAGTTGAAAATAGGCCAAAATGCCCCCCAAGCTGAACAAGTGCATGCAATTGAGGGTAAAAAAGGAAGTAGCCATCCATTTGTGCACAAAAAAGTGAAAATAGGCCCGGGAAAGCAAGGCCAACACCAGGGTAATTCCCAACACCCAAGGGATATTTCGCTTTGGCAACAACAACATTAACAAGGGCCAAAAAAGGTAAAATTGTTCTTCAACCGCTAAGGACCAAAAATGGTTAAACTCCCCTACCGATACATTATTAAAGGATTGGTACAAATTGGAGGTATAGGTTACCAGCCAGGGAAACAGCTCGCGGGTATTGGCATAATTAAAGGCAAATAGTCCGAAAATTAGCAGGTAATAAATAGGAAAAATGCGTAAAAACCGACGGATATAGAAGGTTTTAAGGAGGGCAGACGGAGAAATTTGTGGAGCAGAATTTCGATTATTGAGCAAAATGCGGGTGATAAGAAAACCACTTAACACATAAAACAAATCGACACCATGAACCAGGGGAAGCTTGGCATAAACAGGGTTGGTCCAGGTCCACTGGTACCAATGGCCCAACATGATTACCGAAACTGCGAAAAAACGCAAACCATCCAATTGATTGCTGTGGTTGATAGGAGTAACGGTGGTGCTTTGTGGCGAATTTGGTCTCATGGAAAGGCCTCAAAGATAGATAGGGTCAGCTGAAATACACTCCATCGATTTATTTTAACCCAAAATTGTCATTTGAAACGAAGTGAACAAATGACAAGCGCGATGGGATGTGGGATGATTTGGGTTAATCCCGAGCTAGTGTTAGTTAGTGCCGAGGAAACAAAATGTTCTCTCGGTAAAAATTACTTGAAAGCCTTACTAACACTTGTCTCGAACGTAGTTTAAAATTTCTATTGACAATTTTGGGATTAAATCATTTAAACTGCTCTTTTACCGATTGCAAATCTATCATAGTCCAATGGCTTTGCACTAATTTGCCTAAACCCAGAATTTGCATAGGCATTTATCCCTGTAATTTTCAGAAACGTTTTTGGACTATTTCTCCAATAATTTTGGTTTTAAAATCCTATTGCTGCAAGGCTCTAAATTAGATTTCCTTGCATCCTTATTTTTTGAAGTTTACTTTTGAACCTTAGTCAGATATACAGCATCTGCTTGGCCGCCTGAGGTTCGCAGCATGAAGTATACAGCTTCACCTTGTGGCCTTGCATCTACTGGTTTTCGGACTTTTTCAGCAGACCTTAAGCCGAGTTTAGTTTATTAATTGAAACCGGAAATAGAAACCAAAAACAAACCGCAGATAGTCATGATTCCAGGATTCGGGTTGACAAGGCAGGTTGAACCCGGTATTTGGAGCTTATTATGCTTGTTGCAAGAAAGAAGAAACTAGGCCGGGTTTCCTAGTTTTTTGAGGGAAAGGTAGTGGGAATATACGGCATCGCCAAAGCCGGGAGTATTGAGGTAAGTAACCCCGTATTCCTTTGACATATCTTGAACAATTTTTGCAATTGCCGGGTAATGGGTACTGCAGATTTTTGGGAAAAGATGGTGTTCAATTTGGTGATTTAATCCTCCGGTGAACCAGGTAACGATGGGATTTTCGGTGCTAAAATTGGCTGTTGTTTCAATTTGATGGATAGCCCAGTTGTTTTCGACAATTCCGGAGTTGTCCGGTTCGGGGTGTTGGGTTCCTTCTACCACGTGAGCCAGTTGAAAAATTACACTCATGGTAACTCCTGTCGTGAAGCTCATGAGAAGAAAGCCGGCTAGAAATTGCAGTGGGGTAAGATTAGAATAAGTTAAAGGAATGATGATCATATAAACCAGGTAAACCAATTTGGTAAGAACGATAATGACTACCTCTTTTCCTGGTTTTGCTTTGTTTTGGTAGGTTAGACCGCTGCCGTTGTAATGTGATATTTTCTTGAAATCCTTAACGAGAATCCAGGATAAATGCACCAGGCTGTATGCAAACCAGGCGTAAAGATGTTGGTATTTATGGTGGGGTCGCAGAGGAGCGTGTGGAGAAAGTCTGACAACAATTCCGGCATCGAGGTCTTCGTCGTAGGAATAGAGGTTGGTATAAGTATGGTGGAGGATATTATGCTGAATTTTCCAGGTAAAGAGGTTTCCACCAATGGAATTAAGGGAATAGCCCATGAGGTTATTGACCCATTCTTTATGAGAAAAGGCTCCATGAGCCGCATCGTGCATAACATTAAAACCAATTCCGGCGATGGAAATTCCCATGAGGAAAAAGGGGATGAGTTTGGCCAAAAAAGGAAGGTTGGACCAAACCATAATAGCATAGCAGGTCCAATAGAGGGAAATAAAGAAGAAAGCTTTGAAATAAAAGGCAAAATTTCCTTTGGTATCCAGCTTATTATCTTCGAAATAGCGATTTACCCGACGTTTAAGTTCGGCATGGAAATCGGATTTTTCG
>JAIBAJ010000165.1 GCA_019695265.1 Bacteroidia bacterium
GGGCAACAATTAGGCAACAAATATAGGTAAAAAAGTAGAGTTGGGCAACAAAAAAGAGAAGGATAAATCAGCTAAAACCCAACAAAAACAAGCATTTATGAAACAAAGGAAAGATAGTTACTTTCCAATACAGAATCTACCGAAAATATTTCCTAACAACTCATCCGTACTCACTACTCCGGTAATTTCACCAAGATGATAAAGTGCTTTACGAATATCAATTGCAACAAAATCTGCTGAAATCTGATTATTTAAACCGGATAATACTTCTTCTAAAGCTAGATCGGCCTTATACAACGAATCATAATGCCTAACATTGGTAACAATCGTTTGTTCAGCAGCCGGCTTTTCTCCAACCAAATGTACCATGGTCTTAACCAACTCTGAAATACCAACCTTAGCCTTAGCTGAAATTACCAATGCTTTAGGAAACACCTCCAAAAATTGAGAAATTGAATCAGGAGAAAGATGATCTGACTTATTCAAAACCAAAATGGAATCCGCATCCTTTCGTTTTGTTTCATTTACTTCATGCCAAATATCCTTCACTTGCACCATAGTGGATTGAGTCAAATCAATCAATACCACTATCAAAGTAGCACTTCTTATTTTATCAAAACTACGTTCAATACCCAACTTTTCAATCGAATCGCTTGTGCTCCGAATCCCAGCCGTATCAATGAACCTAAACCGAATTCCATCCAGTATTACCTCATCTTCTATGGTATCTCTGGTTGTACCGGCTATATCTGAGACAATGGCTCGGTCTTCATTCAAAAGGGCATTCAACAAGGTTGACTTTCCAACATTCGGTTGTCCTGCAATGGCAACTGGTACTCCGTTTTTTATGGCATTTCCCATTTTAAAAGAGCTCAAGAGTTTTGCCAAACCAACCCTAATCTTACTAACCACATTTTGCAACTGCTGCCTATCTGCAAATTCCACATCCTCTTGGCTAAAATCCAATTCCAATTCAATCAGTGCAGCAAAATGAACTAAATCATCTCGAAGTTGGGCCAAATCAGCTGAAAATCCACCTCGCATCTGATGCATTGCAACCTGATGAGACGCATGATTTTCTGCAGCAATCAAGTCTGCTACGGCCTCTGCCTGCAACAAATCCTTCTTACCATGTAAAAATGCCCTCATCGTAAACTCTCCCGGACCGGCCATTCTTGCTCCCTTTTCAATCAGCAATTCCAATACCCTTTTTTGAATAAAGACAGAACCATGACATGATATCTCAGCAGTATCTTCGCCTGTATAGGAAAATGGGGAACGAAAAACACTTATTAAGACTTCATCAATTCGCTCAAATCCATCTTTAATAAATCCATAAACAATGGAATTACCTGCTGTTTCTGCTAATTTTCTTTTTCCTTCAAAAACCTGATCAACCAAGTTCAAACTCCCCTTGCCACTGATTCGAATAACAGCAATGGCACCTGCGCCAGGGGCAGTAGCAATGGCAACAATTGGCTCTTGTTCTGCTAGCATTTATCGTATAACAGTTACTGTGCCGGCATCTTTATACAACCGGGGTTCAACCTCTTTTCCAATCCAATATTCGCCATTCTCAAACCTAGCTTCAATTTTCCAAAAATAGGCGTCCAATGGAACCGGCTCACCTTTATAGTATCCGTTCCACCCTTCAGAAGGCATGCTATTTTCAAGCTTTTGAGTTTCAAAAATTAAATTCCCCCATTCATCCCAAATTGTTAGTCTATATTCCTTTAAACCTTTTCCCTTAGGAAGGAATATTCCAAATTCTCCATCACCTCCAAGCACCAAGGCATTGGGGACAAACAAACCACCAAAAAAACCTATCCTTACAGTTTTCTCAATAGTATCGGTACAACCATTGGCCGCAGTTATTAATAACAAAACATCTTTGTTTCCCCAAAATTCATATTGATGAACTAAGCTATCATTTTCTGTAGAGAAAAATCCATCACCCAGATTCCAACTACTTGAAACATTGTCAACCGATTGATTAGTAAAAAATACAGTTCCATCAATTTGGGGATCACTTTGAACAGTATAATTAAAATCTGCAAAAGGTCTTGGTAATACCTGGATCATACCAGGCATAAATACTGAATTCTGACACCCTCCCTGACCGGTAATAGTGAGAGATATGGAATATAATCCTGCCGTTTCAAACACATGAAATGGTTCTTGTTCAGAACTATTTTGTCCATCACCAAACCCCCACGAATAGGTTATGGCATTTTGACTAGTATTATTAAAATTAGCCAAAAATGGTTCACAGCCAATTGGATCTACCACGGAAAAATCAGCTATTGGCGTTGGATAAACAGAGTAAATTGCTGCAATTGAATCCCTACAGCCTAAATTAGTAATAGCAACTAGTTGAACCGGATAATTACCTGCAGAATCATATAAAACCTGACCGGCAAAACCATTGCTAGAGTCAGCGTTACCATAAGTCCAAATGTATTGAGATGCTCCCGTAGTTTGATTATTAAAGTTTACCTGAACCGGAGAAAAACAGGAAGAATCCGTGGTGGCAGAAAATTGTACCTGAGGCAAAGGGTGAATCACATGAGCCAACTCTAAGGTATCTGAACAACCAAAGGCCGAATTAACCACCAAGGTAACCTCATAAGTCCCATCCTGCTGGTATACATGCAAAGGATTGGGTTGTGTTGAACTAGTTCCATCACCAAAACTCCAATTCCATTGATTAATATTTCCGGATGCTATGGTTGAACTATCTATAAAAGTACTGGTTTCTCTCAAACAAACTGGTAATATGGAAAAAGATGCCATAGGAAGCGGGTAAATAACAATATCAAGTCTACTGGTATCTGTGCAGCCTTGGTCGCTAGTTGCAATGGAAGTAACTCCAAAGGTATCGGCTTGTAAATAGGTATGAATTGGATGTAAACTGGTTTGTGAAGTACCATCTCCAAAGTCCCAATTAATTGCAGAAATAGCTCCCTGCCCTATATTGATTACCCCAGAAAAATCCACAGCCTGATTCAAACAAACATTCTGTCCAATAGCATCCCAACTTGGAACAGCATGTACAACTACATTTTGCCTAATGGTATCAACACACCCATTGCTGGACGAAACTATTAATTGAACCGGATAGGTGCCAAATCCGGGAAATAAATAGGTTGGATTTGTTACTGTACTTGAATTCCCTCCAAAATCCCAGGCAAATGTTGAACTTAAGGAGTCATTGGTAGACAGATTGGTGAAATTGGTAAGATTACCCTCACAAACAGAGTCGGAAATAAATCCAGCTAAAGGATTAGGTCTAACGATAACTCTAACAGTATCCGAATTTGAACATAATCCCTTTACAACCGTAACAATATAATCTGTGGTTTGATTAGGGCTAGCCAAAGGATTGGATAAAGTATCGTTATTTAATCCGTTACTCGGCCCCCATAAATAACCTGTCCCACCGGAAGCTTGTAATTGAACAGACTCGCCTAAACAAATAGTTTGATCTAAACCGGCAAATACAGGTAAAGGTGAAATAGAAATAGAGTCTGATGCGGCAATAGTAAAAGAACAACCCGTATTGGCATTCTCTAACAATAAATTAGGCAAATAGGACCCTAAATTCTGAAATAAATGTGTAATTGTTGCACCATTACCAACTTCACCGTCTCCAAAATCCCAAGTATAATCAGTGGTATTAAAAGCCGTTGCGGTAAAGGTTATGAGGTATGGTGGACAACCTAAGGTATCCGGACCAAAAGTAAAACTTCCATAAGGTCCACGAACCGATATCAAGCTATCAACAAGTAATGAATCCTTGCAGCCATTCGCATTGGTTACCACTAGGCCCACTTGAAAATTACCACTTACAACATACAAATGCCCGGGATTTTCGATCACAGAATTTGTACCATCACCAAAATCCCATTGCCAAGAAATCACATCGGAAGAAGATTGGTCTGTAAAACTTGCTAATAAAGGTGGACAATTGGCAACAGTTGGTGCAGCAGAGAAATTGGCAGTTGGAATGGCAATATGAATTAAATTAGATAAGGTATTGGTTTTAGAACATCCATTGGCATTGGTAACCGTAACAGACACGGAGTAAATTCCGGGAGAGGAATAAACATGTGTACTATTAGCCTGATTGGAAGTTGAACCATCTCCAAAATCCCAGGAAACACTCAATCCAGCAGCAGAAAAAAGTCTATGAAAATTAATCTCCTGGCCTGGACAAGGATTTTCATCATCTACTTCAAAATCAGGGAAAGGTAATGGCAAAATAGAAACTGCACTAGGCAGAGAAACAGTTGAAGTACAACCTGAAACCTCGGTTACAGTTAATTCAACCGGAAAGACTCCGGTAGTCAAATAAGAGTGTGAGATAGTTTGACCATTTCCTGAACTGCCATCTCCAAAATCCCAACTCCAATTGGTTATAGCCGAAGTGCTACTACCCGTAAAAACCGCAAAAACGGAATCACATGAAAAAGTAGTATCTACTGAAAAGGTAGCTTGTGGTCCATTTACAACCACATAACCTGCCTCAAATAATGTATCTATACAACCTGAACTATACCGTAAAATTAAGCCAACATTATACACTCCGGGTTGAGTATAAACATGAACAGGATCACTTCCCGAACTCGTGGTTCCATCACCAAATGTCCATGTACGACCAATAATCCCCGACCCGATTATATCAAAGGTTACACTTAAAGGTGCACAACCGGTTCGAGGAGTAACGGCAACAAATGAAGAACTTGTATTGGTAAGTGTCAAGGAAAGCGTATCGGTATCTGAACAACCCGTTGTAGCATTTGTCACTGTATGTATTACCGTATATTGCCCGGTAGCAGAATAGGTATGATTAGGGTCTGCCAATGTGGAAGTAGCACCATCCCCAAAATTCCAAAAATAGGTATCAGGTAAAATTGAAGTATCATTGTAAAAAACTGTCAAAGGTGCCGTGCAATCCTTGCTATAAGTAAAACGATTGACCGGGGCAAGCAAATAGAGAAATGAATCCCTGGATAA
>JAIBAJ010000166.1 GCA_019695265.1 Bacteroidia bacterium
CTTCCTACCAAACTGCTACCAAGTACAGTGGCCAGATTAATTCTTTGACTTTCTCCTCCGCTTAAGGAGTTGGAAAGTCGGTTCAAATTCAAATAACCTAAACCAACATCCTCCAAGTAGCTGATTCGGTTGTTGATTTCTAACAACAATCGTTTACCTATGGCATAATCGTGTTCAGATAGTTCTAGATTTTTAAAGTATATCGCCAATTCCTCTACAGGAATCAACATTAAATCGCTCAGGTTTTTTCCGGCAATTTTTACATATCCGGCATCTGCCCTTAACCGGGTTCCTCTACATTCCGGACATTGGGTTTTCCCTCTATACCTGGCTAGCATAACCCGATATTGTATCTTATAGGTTTGGGCTTCTATATCTTTAAAAAACTGGTTTATGCCCCAAGTTGTTCCCACTCCGTTCCAAAGTTGTTCCTTTTGCTCTGAACTGAGTTCGTAGTAAGGCTTATGCACCGGAAATCCGAATTTAGGGGCATTCATTATAAAGTTTTGCCTGAACCAACCCATCGTTTCGCCCTTCCAACAAGCAACGGCCTCATCGTAAACACTTCTGCTCTTATCCGGTACTACCAGGTTCTCATCAATGCCAATTATGCTGCCAAAACCTTCACATCGTTTACATGCTCCATACGGATTATTAAAGCTGAAAAAATTGGCCGAAGGTTCTTCGAATTCCATACCATCCGCCTCAAACCGATTGGAGAAAACTTGTTCATTTTGAATTCCATCTTCCGAAATAATTACTAAATGGCAACTTCCATTACCTTCCCCAAATGCAGTTTGTACCGAATCTGCTAATCTGCTTAGAAAATCTTCGTCGTCTAAACTCTCCATTCCAAATCGGTCCACCAATAAAAATGCTTTGGTAAAACTTAATTCAGACTGGTTGGCCGATAACAACTGTTCAATTTGCCAGGGATTTCCATCAATGATTACTCGAGTAAAACCCTGTTGAAGCAATAAATTAAACGTGTCTTTTGGATCCTGGTTGTTACGGAAGCTAATGGGGCAGGTAACCATAACTCTGTTCGAACCCGGTAATGAAACTACAAAATCGATTACATCTCTCACCGAATGTCTTTTTACAAGCTCTCCTGAAATAGGGGAGTAGGTTTTTCCAATTCTGGCAAACAATAATTTGAGATAGTCATAAATTTCAGTACTTGTCCCTACAGTACTCCTTGGATTTCTTGTGGTTACTTTTTGTTCTATTGCCACTGCCGGAGAAATTCCTTTAATATAATCTACCTCGGGCTTTTCTAGCTTGCCCATGAATTGCCTGGCATAAGCAGATAAACTCTCAACATACCTTCTTTGTCCTTCTGCATACAAGGTGTCAAAGGCTAGCGATGATTTTCCACTTCCACTTAATCCGGTAATTACCGTAAATGAATTGCGCTTAATGGCTACATCAACGTTTTTTAGGTTGTGTACCCTGGCTCCTTTTATAATGATATATTCCTTCGGTGAAAGTTCGTCAATGTTGCGATTCATGGTTCACAAAAGTAGCCAAACAGGGATTGGAAAAGGGAATAAATTCCCAAAAAATAGTAGAAGTTTCCCACTATTTTAATCCCAATAATCGCAAATTGGCTTTGGCGGCCAACGCAAAACTGGAATCAATTTTTAAAGCAAAGGCATATTCAGCTTTTGCTTTGTCATTTCGTTTCAAAGCTTCGTAACAAAGGCCTCTCATATAGGCCGCTTTTGCCATTTTTTTATCATTGGCTAAGGCTTGGGTGAAATTTAAAATGGCAGAATCGTAGGCTTTTTTGTACATAAAATCAATGTATCCCAAATTGTAATGGGTATCTGCATCTTTATTATCCAGTTTTAATAACAAGCGATACGTTTCTATTGCTTTGTCAATTTGACCTGCATTTTGATAAAACATACCCAGGTTATAGTATGGCTCAATGTTATTAGGTTGAAGTTGAGATGCATTACTAAAATAGTTTACCGCCAATTTGCTTTTCTTAGCCGAAAACAAAATACCTAGTTGTAAAAAGGCTTCATAATAATCCGGATTTTGTTCAACGGCGGTTTGCATGCTATTGATGGCTTTATTCGTATCGCCCGATTCCATAAAGGCAAAACCTTTGATAAAGTACGACTTTGGATTGTGAATGTCGACCCGCAATGCCCGGTCAGCCAATCGAATCGTTTCCTGGTAGTTTTTTAGGAATAAATTAAACTCGGCTAATTTGTTTAAACCTTCTACATGGTTGGGCGCAACTTCAACACATTTTTCAAGAGCTGCTTTGGCTCCTACCGGCTGCCGAAGACCCATGTATATATCTGCAAGCAAGGGGTAATAATCGGCTTTGGTGGTATCTCGTAAAATGGCTTTGCTTATATCAATTTTGGCTGCAGTATAATCGCCTTTTTCGACATAAAGTTTTGCCCTTTGATAGAGTAAATTGGTATTGTCTCGATCAACAGCCAAGAGTTGAGATAAGGAATCAATAGGACTTAACTTAGCCTGAGCGCTTTGTTGAGTTGTATTTTTGGATCCACAAGAAAACAAAGAGAGAAGAGAAATAGAAATAAGGAGGTAGTTGCCTTTAATCATGCAACACAAAATAAAGGAATGATTGAAAATGTCAGGTAGTAAAACAATCGAATTATTTCAGTTCTATCAAGTACTGAATTAATTCTTAATCATTTCTACCGTTTGAAACCAACGGGAACTTTCTTGAAACTTAATGCTTTGAATACCAGGTTTCAATGGAGTATAGCCGGATTTAGAAACAACCATAAATAAAATATTAGGCAGTTTTTGCTCAAAATCAACCCTACCATCTTTACCGGTTGTTTTGTCATCTAAAATTTTGGAAACTACCCCTGTTTCTGCACTCACTTCATCACTATACATCGTTACTTTAACACCTGTAACCGGTGTACCCAGCGAATCAATAACAAAAACAGTAGCGTTGCAAGTACGGTCTTTTTTGCAAGAACTACTTTGAGTAACAACTAAGGAAAAACCTATAAAAGCAACAACAATACCAAGGATTTTTTTCATGACTATTCTACTAGATTGAGGGTGCTAAATTAATGTTTCATTTCGATTGTAACAAACGATCTTTTGGATTCTTCAAATTTTATGGTTTCCAACTCGCCCTGAATTGGATTTAAACCGGCTTTTTCAACTTTTACAAACAAAATATTAGGTAATTCCTGCTCAAAATCTACCCTTCCATCCTTATTCGTGGTTTTCTCCTCTTCAATAAGGGATGGTCCTGATACCGGACTGACGATATCGCTGTACAATAAAACCTTTGCACCTGTTACCGGACTTCCATTTTCGTCAATAATAAATACACTGGCACTGCAGGTTTTATCTTTTTGGCACGAGGCCATACTTATCAATAGGCTAAATGGAAGTAAAGAATAAAATAGTCTTTGTTTCATTTCAATAATTTATAGTCAAATTTAGGTTATTTATTCGAAATAGGCAAATAAAATTGTATTGTTTGAAAGATAGTTTGTTCTTTTGATTCTTTAGAATTCTTGTTTCGAGTGTATTTTGCTAAATAAACCTACATTTTGTTTGAAAAAAAACTAGTTGGGGTTCCGCGCGTGAGGGATTGAAGTGGATAGCCCGCAACCCGAACACTTTCGGGTGAGGACTAGGAACGTAAAGCCCGACCCTTTTGCCCGGAATTGACTAGTTGCTTTGCACCAATACCCGGTGGGCAAAAGGGGCACGCCCAAATCTCAAAAATCATTTCATTCCTAAATTTAGTTAAGCCGGTTTTCTTTCGTCAAATTTCTACCTTGGCGTTCATCTGGAATTTATTTTTGTACCAAATTAAATCGATGAGAAAAATTTTCATTCTGTTTGCCGTTCTACTTTCCGGACTGGCAGTGCAAGCTCAAACAAATTCAAAATCAAAAGAGGCTATTGTGTTGATTTCCACTTCGTTTGGAGATATTAAGCTGAAGTTGTACAACGAAACCCCACTGCACCGCGATAATTTTCTGAAACTGGCCGATAGCGGTCAATACAACGGTAGTACATTTCATAGGGTTATTGCAGGTTTTATGGTTCAAGGAGGCGGAAAAAATAAAGGAATGGAAGAAATGGGAAGTCAATTCCAAGGTGAAATTTATCCTCTTTTTCATCACAAACGTGGTGTTTTGGCAGCCGCCCGAACCGGTGATCAAATGAATCCGTCACGCCGGTCTTCCGGCTCTCAATTTTATATAGTTCAAGGTCGAGTATTTACAGAAGCAGAATTGAAACAAGTTGAATTTCAGACCGGTAAGAAATTTACCCCCCAGCAAGTGAAGGATTATACAACCATCGGTGGAGCCCCACATTTGGATGGTGCCTACACTGTTTTTGGAGAAGTGCTGGAAGGAATGGACGTTGTTGATAAAATTGCGGCATGTCCTAAAGTTGGAGAATCGCCTGATCCTGAAATAGTTATGACTGTTAAAGTGTTAAGTAAGTAATGCGACATCCCATTTTAATTTTTTTTCTGGTGGTAATGACAGCATGTTCTAGCCAACCTACCAAAACAGAAAAGCTCCCTTTGGATATCGAAGGTCATCGCGGTTGCCGCGGCTTGTTTCCGGAAAACTCTATCGAAGGCTTTATTCAGGCTTTAAACCTGGGAGTAAATACCTTGGAATTGGATGTTGTAATTTCGTCAGATAGTCAGGTCGTTGTATCTCATGAACCTTGGATGGGTTGGGAAATTGCCACTTCTCCGCAAGGAATTTCGCCCGATACTACCACCGAGAAAAATTTCAACCTGTTTAAAATGACTTATGCCGAAATTAAACAGTGGGATTGCGGTAGTAAATTACACCCACGTTTTCCATACCAACAAAAGATGAAAACGTACAAACCTCTTTTGTCTGAAGTGTTCGAAAAGGTAGAGGCATTTATTAAGGAACAT
>JAIBAJ010000167.1 GCA_019695265.1 Bacteroidia bacterium
TTATCCGTTGCTTCCCCTGGACCAGCGGAAAATTCGCCCTCATGGGTGACGCCGCCCATGCCACGGTTCCGTTTTTCGGACAAGGAATGAATGCCGGGTTCGAAGATTGTTCGGTGATGAATGCCCTCATGAAAAAGCATAACGAAAACTGGCCGGCCATTTTTAAAGAATACGAAACCCGGCGCAAACCCAATGGCGATGCCGTGCAGGACCTTTCCTTACTCAATTATATCATCATGCGCGATAAGGTGGCCGACCCCGCTTACCAGTTGCAGCAAAAGGTGGAAAGACGAATCGCCGAACTCTATCCCGGCAAGTATTTCCCGATGTATTCCATGGTGTCGTTTAGTGATATCGAATACCAGGTGGCATTAAATAAAGGAAAGGAGCAAGACCAATATATTCAAAATATCATCCAAAAAAATGGTGTAAACGAAAACACCGATGCCGCCCGGTTGGACGAGATAATCCATGCCAGTTTGGGCGAAAAAATCACCAGTTAATTGCTTGTTTCATGGAAAAATCATTGGAAACCTTGCTTGGCCAATTGAACCAAAAATATACGGCCATTGACCAAAATATGAGCACTCATTTGGAAGGATTGCTTTGGTCAAAACCCATCACCTACTGGGATTATATCCAAACCGATGCCTTGTTAAACCTCCAGGTGCAGCGAACTACCCAGCCCGACGAGATGATTTTTATTATGTACCATCAAATCAATGAATTGTTGTTCAAAATGATTTTATGGGAAATTGATCAGGTCGCCACCTGCGAAAACCTCACAGCCCAAAAGTTCACCATGCATTTGGAGCGTATCAGTCGGTATTTTGATGTGTTGGCCTCCTCTTTTTCGGTGATGGGCGATGGCATGGAAAAGGAACAATACATGAAATTCCGCAATACGCTTACTCCTGCCAGTGGTTTTCAAAGTGCCCAATACCGTTTAATCGAGTTCAGCTCTACGGAGTTGATCAATTTAATCGACTACCGTTTTAGGGCCACCATAGACCGCAATACGCCTTACAGCCATGCCTTTGAGCATTTGTATTGGCAGGCTGCGGGCAAGGACCATCAAACCGGCAAAAAAACCACTTTGATTGTCAATTTCGAAAAGAAATACAAGGAATTTTTCCTGCGGGAGATGGAAAAATACAACACTACCAATTTATACACCCGCTACAAGCAGCTTCCGGAGGCAGAAAGAAACAATCCTGAATTAATTCATGCCATGCGCCACTACGACCACACGGTGAATGTGAGGTGGGTGATGGCCCATTACCATGCCGCCGGAAAATATTTGGGCGATGCCGCTGCAACAGGTGGTAGCGAGTGGCAGAAATACATGCATCCCCGTTACCAGCGCCGCATTTTTTACCCAAGTTTATGGACTGAAGAAGAATTAAAAAACTGGGGAGTAGATAATTTGGAAGGGTTTAAAAGAAGGGATTCTTAGGCTAGTCCTCCAATTTGTAGGACTTTTTGGATACCATTACTTTCTTTATTTGGCGGGCCCCATTTTGCCTTCAACCAAGGTGCAGGATAAAAACTTTTGTGCATGGCAAAATGGTCACGCTTTCGCTAATACTCCTCGTCCCCCGAGGCTAAGGCCATCGGGGTCCTGTGGGGTATCACGCTCAATCGTTGCCCGGGGGCTTCGTGCCTGGCATTGTAAACCATTCATCCTTCAATTTTGATAGTAAACTGAGGTTCCATTGAGTAATAGTAAATTTTGATTTCCTTTAATGGGAGAGGCAAAAGTTGATTAAATAAATACCTTTTCATTCCTCTGAATACCCGATATCCTGGATGAGATTTTACTTTCCTGCTTCGGGCTTCGGTGTAGAGGCATACAACTCCTTCACTTATTTTTCCATCCCAAACAAATTCATACGAATCAATTAGGTTATTTTGATCGAGGCTGCTAAACCAAAATAGCAAACAATCAGCTAAATCATTTTTTGAAATTTTCAATATTCTATTTTCCGGGAGGTCCAGTCCTCTAATTTTTTCTAACCCTTCCGGTACTGTATTTTTTGTTTTCAATTCATCAAATAATACAGGATCTATTATCAATTTATGGCAAATGCTCGTATCCTGTTTTTGTGACCTAACCTGGGATGAACAAATTACAGCTAAAGCAACTCCCAACAAGATTCTCAAAAAAAATCGATTTTTCATTTTGACTTTAATTTTAATTAGAAAAGTTTTTCAAACCTTTTTACAAAAAAATCACCCTATCACAAACTCCCTAAAATTTGCCCGGTTAATGACCTTACATTCAGCCTGGTAGTTTTTGGTAAATGTTAATGGAAACCTGACTGCACGGGTGGGGTTCCATTTGAATTCAAATCCACTGATTTTTCCGGCTTCTTCTTCTACAAAATCAACTTCCTGCTGCTGTTTGGTGCGCCAGAAAAAAGTTTGACATAGGCGCTGATGGTAGCTGTTTTGCTTTTTCCTTTCCGCAAGCAGAAAATTTTCCCAAAGGGCGCCTACATCGTTGCGTAAAGCCAAGGGATTAAAATTGCCGATTACCTTGTTTCGCACCCCATTGTCGTAAAAATAGATTTTACAATTGGTTTTTATTTCATTTCGAAGATTGCCACTGAAACTTCCCAACCTGAAAATCACAAAGCCCTGCTCCAACAAATGAATATACTTGATAATTGTGTTTTTATCCACATGTAGCAATTGGGCCAATTCAGAGAAATTGACTTCCTGCCCCACCTGCAAGGCCAATGCCCGAACCAGCTTTTCCAACACATCCGATTTGCGTATTTCGGAATAGGCCAAAATGTCGCGGTATAAATAACTGTCGACCAGGTTGTTTAATATTCCGGCTTCCTGCCCGGGATTATTAAGCACATCGGGATAGAACCCATAAATGAGGCGGTTCTCGAGCTGTTGCTCAGTAAACAATTTACCATGCCGGGCTTCGTACTCACTGAAAGAAATAGGAAAAAGGTTAAATTCCCATTTACGGCCGGTGAGGGGTTCATTGATTTTATTGGATATATCGAAAGAGGAAGAACCACTTACCAAAACCTGCACATCCTTAAGGCGGTCGATAATGATTTTAATGGTTAAGCCAATGCCTTCGATGCGTTGGGCTTCGTCAATAAATACCAGCTTATTTCCCCCCAGCAAGGAACGAATTTCTTCGGTATTGGGTTGATTCATTTGGGCCCTTACCATAGGATCATCCCCATTCAAATACAAAAATTCCTTGTCCTTCAGTATTTCTTCAAGCAGGGTGGTTTTACCCACCTGACGCGGCCCAATTAGGATGATCGCCTTGCCTGAACCCGACTTTTGTTCGATATATAGCTGTAATTCCCGCTTGTACATGCCACAAAAGTATAACTTTAAGTGAATATATTCACCATTGGTTATAACTTTAAGTGATTGTATTCACCATTAGTTATGCTTTATAGTGATTACAATCACCATTGGTTATGTTTTTCAGAAACTTTTCCAAAATTAATTGCTAAAGTTTTTCAGGTGCTTTTTACCTTCAAATTAAGGCTAACTGTTTAGTTAGCAGCCCGGGTTATACCGATTGCAAATCTGTAATAGTCCAAATTATCTTGGCCATAATTGGACTAAACAGCTTTTGCATCGGCATTTACCACTGTAATTTTCAAAATAGTTTTAGACTATTTCTCAAATAACATTGGTGTAAGGAATTGCAATGGAAATCCTTTTTGCGGAGGCACGAGCAAAAAGATTGAAACGGAAAGCCCGGCCCGTAGGGAAACCCCCTAAAAAAAAAACAGGCCTATCCCCCTACTCCATGCTTGTTAAACTTTTTAGAAACCAATAGCGCTTTGGGAATTTTATTAAGTTAATTTATGAACTTGTTTAAACTTTTAATTATTTCGTTAAACAAAGCCATCTACCTTTGCGCCCTCAATTTGATAGTTTAACCAAACTCAAATCCAAAACAAGCGGCAATGAAACTTTCAACTATACTCTTCTCATTCATTCTACTATCAACAGTTATTCAAGCTCAGGTAACCGGCGTAATTCGGGGAACGGTGAAGGATAAAAACACCCAGGAAACCATTGTTGGAGCAAACATTATTATTGATGGCACTACCAATGGGACCACCACCGACATTGACGGAAACTATAAAATTGTGCTTCCGGTTGGAACCTACAATCTACGGGCAACTTTTTTAGGATATACTACCCTTATTAAAGAGAACATTGTTTTAAATTCGGGTAATAACCAGATTGTGAATTTTGAATTGGAAAGCGCAAGTACCCAACTTTCCCAGGTTACGGTTACGTTCGACAAGGGCAAATCGGCTGTAGCCACTGATATGATAACTCCACTTTCGGTGCAACAACTAACCACTGAAGAAATCAAATCAAACCCTGGGGGCAGTTTTGACGTGTCACGTGTAATTCAAACTCTGCCTGGGGTTGGTGGAGCTAATGGAGGTGCTTCCCGAAACGATATCATTATTCGAGGTGGTGCTCCTAACGAAAACGTATATTATGTGGATGGAATTGAAATTCCGGTAATGAACCATTTCCAAACCCAGGGAAGCTCGGGTGGGGCACAAGGCATTTTGAACGTTTCATTGATTGAAGATGTAAAACTTACCTCTTCTGCCTTTGATGCCCGGTATGACAATGCCATTGCTTCAACCTTTGTAATCAAGCAAAGACAAGGCAATCCGGAAAAATTTAGCGGGAACATCCGTTTGAGTTTTACCGAGGCAGTAGCTACGCTAGAAGGTCCAATGGGTAAAAAAACCAACTTTATTGTTTCGGCACGAAAATCATACCTCGACTTTTTATTCAAACTAATCGATCTACCCATTCGACCTAATTTTTACGATTTCCAATACAAGGTAGTTC
>JAIBAJ010000168.1 GCA_019695265.1 Bacteroidia bacterium
GAGGCCGAAAAGAAAGCAACCGAAGCTGAAAAAAGAGCAACCGAAGCTGAAAAAAAAGTTTCAGCCAAAACGGCAACTCCTTCTCCTGCCGGCAACACTGCAACACCAAAGCCATCCACAACAACCTCTCCTACCAATACCACAGGAACCAATGGTTCTAAATCGGGCAATTCCTCCGGATCAACCAGCACTAAAGCTGCTACTACAAATCCTAATTCCGGTGGCGAGGTGAAATATGTAAAAACTCCGGATGGAAAAACGGTGAAAATGGTTAATGGGAAAATTGTACCGGACGATGCACCGGCTCCTGGTGCCACCGAAACCAAACCTGCCGGCGATGTTAAATATGTAAAAACTCCGGATGGCAAAATGGTTAAAATGGTCAATGGAAAAATTGTACCGGACGATGCACCGGCCCCGGGTGCTGCCGAAACCAAACCTGCCGGTGATGTGAAATATGTAAAAACACCGGACGGAAAAATGGTGAAGATGGTCAATGGTAAAATTGTTCCGGATGAAAACCCAAGCCCAGCTTCCACCGAGAACAAATCGGCGGTAACAGGTGAAGTAAAGTATGTAAAAACTCCCGATGGAAAAGTGATCAAAATGGTGAATGGAAAACCGGTTCCTGATTCAACCCCTGCTTCCACCACCACTACCACTACTCAGCCAGCCTCTACTACCCCTAAAGAACCCAAATTGGTAGCTCCGGATGTGGGAAAAACGATGAAACAACCAAGCGGAACTCCCGGTACCACCCCTACCGCAACCAAACCAACCGAAGCAGCTCAACCAGCCTCCGCTCCTACTCCAACCACTACAACCGGCCCAACCATTATTACCAGAAAAGTGGATCCAACCCGCCCTTCTTTCTTAACCATTGTTTCAGATACCGATTGTAAAATCAAAATTAATGGTAAAGAACTTCCACCATTGAAAGCCGGTACACCTTTTCAATACAAAGCACATTGGGGCGATAATTCGGTGGATGCAGAATTGATGGATAAAACCGATCACTTTTCTGAAAAAATCTTTGTGGATGCCGATAAATTCACTTACAATGTTCGATTTGTAAAACCTGAAAAACTCCTGAAATTTATTAATGAAGATAAGGTGGAAATGGTAAAAGAGGTTTTAAAAAATAATCCAGGTGTGCTTAATCCAAAGGATGAATTTGAATTTTCACCTTTTGCCTTGGCTTGTGAAAAAGGAAAAACAGAAATAGTTCAATTAATGCTTGACAATGGTGCCGATATTAAAAATCCTTCCAATTCACAATGTTTACTTAATGCTTGCATGAACGGGCACGTGGACATTGCTCGAATGTTAATTGATAAAGGAATGGATATTAACCAAAAGTTCGAAAACGATTGGACTATCCTTCACCATGCTACTCAAAAAGGAAAAATGGATGTGATAAGCCTTTTGCTTGAAAAAGGAGTTGATTTATCTGCAAAAAACAACAAAGGGGAAACAGCCAAGGATATTGCCTATGAAAATGGAATGATTGAGTTGGCCAAAATGTTGACCAAATAAGGAATTGGATTCCCTGACTCATATCGTTGTTGGAGCTGCTATTGGCGACACCTTGCTAGGTAAAAAAATTGGACGTAAAGCTGCCTGGATTGGTGCATTTGCAAAAACCTTCCCCGATTTCGACCTTTTTTATACCGGACTAAGCGACCAGCGAATGTATGTTTGTTGCCACCGTGGCCATACCCATTCCTTGTTCTGGGAAGGACTTTATGCCTTTCCACTTGCTTACCTGTTTTTTGTCCTTTTCAAAAAAAATATTCCCTTTAAATCCTGGTTAACCCTATTTCTAACCTGCCTTTGGGGGCATTCCTTACTTGATACCTGCACCGCTTATGGCACCAGGTTGTTATTGCCATTTACAAACGAAGCATTTGCCTGGAACAACCTTTCTATCGTTGATCTAAGTTTCACCTTTCCCATGCTAATCATGGTAGTTGTTGGACTTTTTTTTGCCAATGCCAGCAAAGGGCGTTCCCAATGGATGATAGGAAGTTTGATTTATTTTCTGGTTTATATCGGCGGCAGTTTTGTTAATAAAGCCTTTGCCAATTACCGCTTTAACCAATCCTTAGAAGCTCATCATATTCCTCACCACAGCACCATGTCAAACCCAACCATGTTGAACAACCTGATGTGGTATGGAATTGCAGTTGATGACAGCACTTTGAACATTGGTGAACTTACCTTGCTTAATAATCAACAAGCGATTGTATGGCATGCCTACAAGCGACAAACCCACTTACTTAAACAATTCCCTGATAAGCAAGATACCGAATTGTTGGAATGGTTTGGAAATGATTTTACAATTACCAGACAAAAATCGGATACACTTCAGGTTTACTGCGTGAAATTTGGAAGAGGAAATCTGATGGAATCCGAACTGGAAAAAACCTTTGTATTTCATTACCTGCTTTATAAAGATGGAAATAAATGGGTTATGTCTACCAAGGAGCCCAAAATTGGGAAAGATGAATTTTTCCTCGCGTTATCCGATTTATGGGATAGGATTTTGGGTAAAAAGAACGGATAAAACTCGTACTTTCGCCAACTTATAAAACTATGGAAAATCTTGACTTTGATGTAATTATTTGTGGTGGTGGACCCGGCGGCAGTGCTTGCGCAATGGGATTTGTAGATACCAATATTCGCGTTGCTGTAATCGAAAAAAGTAAATTCCCCAGAGAAAAGGTTTGTGGCGATGGCATGGCTCCTTATATCCCCAAAGCCCTAAACATGATGTCGCCTAAGTTTAAAGCTGCTTTTGACGACTATAAAAACCGTTTACCTATACAAAATGTAATGCTGGTAGCTTATGACGGCAATCCGGTTACCCTTCCATTTCCTGAACCCTGGTTTATTTCAACTCGCTACAACTTCGACAATTTCTTGTACGAACAAGCCTCCTCCTTACCCAATGTCAGTTTTTTTCTGGAAGAACAAGTAACAGGTGTTTCGATTTCTGATACCCAAGCCACAGTTAAAACCGATAAAAACCGAACCTTTACCGGTAAAATGGTAATTGGTTGCGACGGTGCAACTTCAGTAGTTAGAAGGCAATTAACCAATTACCAAATGGACCCGGCCTTTCATTGCGCAGCCGTTCGGGCCTATTATACCGAAGTAGATGGTGTTTCAGCCGATACACTCGAAATTCATTATATACCCAAATATCCCAATGGCTATTTCTGGGTGTTCCCTTCCGAAAATGGAAATGCCAATATCGGTTTTGGAATGTTAACCCAAGATATCACTAATCAAAAACTTAAACTGAGGGATGTACTTTCCGAAATTATTGAAATTACCCCTCACCTTAAACCAAGGTTTACTAATGCAAAACCTATTGGCGATATCAAAGGTTGGAGTATCCCAATGGGATATGGAAAAACTCCTATCTCGGGCGATCGTTTTGTATTGGTTGGTGATGCCGCTTCTGTTGCAGATCCCTTAACCGGTGAAGGAATCGGACAAGCCATTGTTACCGGTCGAATAGCAGCTTTCCACGTAAAAGATTGCTTCGCCAACAACAACTTCTCCGCCTCCTTCAATAAAACTTACGATAAGGCAATTGACGAAAAATGGGGTAAACAAAACAGAAGACGCAGGTATTGGTCCGAATTGATCTTCAAAAACAATGGTTTGGTAAACATCCTTTTCCGCATGTTAGGAGCCAAAAATATTATTGGAAAAATTACCTGGAACGTTATTATGAAATTGGCCAAATAAATGGTTTATTCCATCCTGTTACTGCTACATTCCTGGTTGAGATGGCTAATACTAATTGGCTTAATTGCAACAGTTTATCGTTCCTATTTCGCTTGGAAGAAAGGCTTAGATTTTTCTCCAGCAGATGAACGTTTACGATTCATCACGGTGCTTTTGGCTCATGTTCAATTGATAATTGGTTTAGTCCTGTATTGGGTTAGTCCGCTTATGCAGTATTTCCTGAGCCATTTCAAAGAGGCTGTTCATCAGCGCGAAATCCGCTTTTTCGGGATGGAACATAATTTCACCATGCTATTTGCAATTGTGTTGCTTACCATAATCGGAGCCAGAGCTAAGCGTCTCAGCGATTCAAAATCCAAGCATAAGACCCTGGCAATTGGCTTTATTATAGTGCTTTTACTCATTTTCATTGCCATTCCCTGGCCTTTTTCACCCCTGGTTGCTCGTCCTTGGTTGAGGTTTTAATTCAAGCTAGTTTTTCTATTATTTTTAATTGTGCGGGTTGCCTTTAGCCCTTCCGGCTGAGTTCAAAAAATCCAGGTAAATCAATGGGCTAAAGTCACCGGGCTATCCGTTTCAAGTCCTCGCCACACTTGGCTAGCGCCGCGTGCGCCTGTGGGCTTTCCACTTCTATCCCTACCCGAGGGTATCGTGCAAACCCAAACCGTTGGAGCTTTTCCCAAAATGCAGAATAATCTGTTAATCCCGCACTTGTCATTTGTTCACTTCGTTTCAAATGACAAGTGCGGTTGGATGTGGGTAGTCAGGTTAACCCCGAGCTAGCGTTAGTTAGGTTTTCTTACCATTTAAAATTACTTGAAAACCTTATAAACACTTGTCTCGAAACGTAGTTTAAAATTTCTAATGACAATTTCCATCTAACTAGAATTTAAGTCATTGTATTTCAGGTATTTGAAAAAAAAATGAATTTTCTTTTTGAAGAAAGATTAAATAAAGGAACAATGATTTTTATAACCGAATAAGCCCTTGCACAAAAGCCTGTTAGAACGCCGTGCGTTGGCCTGGCTCAGCACGGGGCGCGCCGCGGCTGTGAATTGATGTTCCCTTGAAAAACTTGCAATGTCGTA
>JAIBAJ010000169.1 GCA_019695265.1 Bacteroidia bacterium
CAATTCGCGGTTTCCGTGGTCTTCGCGGTTAATTGTTTCCACAGTTTGAGCGGTGATTTCAATTCGCGGTTTCCGTGGTCTTCGCGGTTAATTGTTTCCACAGTTTGAGCGGTGATTTCAATTCGCGGTTTCCGTGGTCTTCGCGGTTAATTGTTTCCACAGTTTGAGCGGTGATTTCAATTCGCGATTTTCGTGGTCTTCGCGGTTAATTATTTCCACGGTTTGAGCGGTTAGTTATTGAATAGTTTTTTATTGAAAAAATGGTAGCTCCAAAATTTATGAGTTAACCCCAAACCTTGCTTAGTGGTCTTTTTCCAAAATTATGCTACCTCGAACGGTCCTTGGGGTTTGCACCTCGGGCAACGATAGAGGCAAGTAGCCCACAGGACACCGACGGCGTTAGCCTAGGGGGACGAGGACTACAGCCGATAGCGTGACCCGAACGCCATGTGCCGAACTTTGGGGATTTCACCTAAAATTAGTAGGCGGAAGGGGGCCCGCCAAACCTTTATTAACTTTATAAAAAAAACACGTGTGAATCTTGGACAAAACCGTTAGCGCAATTTTAACCTGCTTAAAAAGTTTACGATTTCCCGGTTGATGAAGTCTCGATTGTCGTCTAGAAAATTGTAATGATCCTTACCCTTTAACCAAACAACTTGCAAATTAGGAAGAAAATCCTCCCAGCCGCCGGCCTTTTTCCACCTTGGTTTCAAGGTTATCTCGGCCCGAATAAGTAAGGTTGGACCCAAATATAGACTTGTTGGAACAGCATAGGTTTTATACAACTTCGGATTAGGTTCGGTGCCCCGGCCAAACTTCCAGCCAAACCATTTGCCAAGCTTTGTCATCACCAATTTTTTAGCCTCATACCAACCCCACTCACCCCGGTAAATTGCCAGCGGGATATCCAAGACATGCTTTATCGGTTTATACATCGGAAACGCATCGAGAAGAATCAATGGGATTGTCATACCGCGTTCTTTTTCAATATATTGAGCTATTCTCTGGGCTAACTGAGAACCTCTGCACAAGGCCACAAAACCCCTAATTTGTTCGGGCTTCTCTAACCAGGCATACTGCTTCACCAACAAATCGAACCCGGTTTCGATAGGGTAATCGGGCTGGTAAGTGACCAAAACCACCTTGGAAAACGCCTCAGCCTCGGCTGCTAGTTTTAAAAACTCGGGTTTATAATTCCAATCAGGGAAAAAGTACAGAACACTTTCCGTTTTATCCTCCTCCTCAGCGGTATCAATCCATTCCAATAGCTGGGAAGGCCTAAAATTTTTACCCCAGCGCTGAAGGGGAATTTCCCGGTTTAATAGATTTTGGATGTCGGCTAAAAAATGAACAAAACTCATAGAATCTCCGCCGGCATCTTCAAAGCCTAAATTCTGCTCAAAAAATTCCAATGGCAAGTAGCGCGACCAAACAGCACGGATTTCGCCAATGATGGACGTTTCAACCTCAGGCAAATTGGGTGTTTCGTACCGACTCCGGTTTTCGTCTATTTGTTTCAAAGCGGAATAGTCCAGCTTAAAATTTCCCAAGCGAGGAAACTCCTCTAACCTCACAAACAATTTGGGCTGTGCATAGCTTGGCAAATGAGCTTTAGCCAACTGGTCCAATTCCTTGTTCAGGTTGCTATTTCCGTTCGATTGGTAATATACCACCGGCCAAATGGTTTCTTTCTGCGCTCTAAAAACCACCGATAGCTCCACGACCGATTCCAATTGCTTCAAAACGGCTTCCAATTCGCCGGCCTCCACTCGAAAACCATTGATCTTTACTTGCCTATCTTTTCGTCCTAAAAACTCCAATTGTCCGTCCGGATGAAGTCTGCCCAAGTCGCCTGTTTTAAACCTCCGTTGTGTTCCAAGCCATTCAAAATGCTTTTCGGTTTGGGCCGGGTCATTCCAATAACCCAGGGCCATAAATTCACTGGTAACTACAATTTCACCCACTTGCCCCTCTCCTACCCGGCTTCCATCTTCATCCAAAAGCTCCATGCTGCGATCGGGTACTGCATACCCTAATTTCAACAGGGTCTCTTCAGGAATGGCAGTCGGAGAAATAAACCTTTGGCGGTAAATGGTTGCGTTTTCAGTTGAACCTATGCCAACATATAAAAAGGCTGATTGGTTAAAATGTTGTTGAAACAATTGGGCATCGCTTCCCAAAATTCGGTCACCGGCCAAATACACCAGGCGAACTTTTGGAAAAACGCTCTTGGCTAAGCGCAAAAATCCTCGAAAAATGGTGGGCAAAGAATGATAAATACTGATGCTGTTATGAATAAGATAGTTTTCCAAATTAGCAAAACCTTGCTCCTTTAAATCGTACAAATACAGACCGGCTCCGGTAAGTAAAGCACCGTAAATATCCCGTATTGCCCCATTCACAGAGGGGTGATATAATAAACTAAGCTTGTCGTCTTTGTTCAAATGAACACTTTGAATGTATTGCCCTACATCGTGCAACAAATTGCGCTGGTTTTGAAAAACCCCTTTGGGCTGACCTGATGATCCGGAAGTATACAATATGTACGCTAGGCTCTCAGGCTTAGCGCTATTTTCGGTGTTTTGCAATTCCGACTTCAATCCGTTCAGCACCCAGTCTAAATCTATTTCCAATTGCACCTCTGCCTGTTTATTAATGGCCTTTCTGCGCTCCAATGGAGTATGAATGTCAAAGGGCAAATACGGAATTCCGGCATAAATACAAGCCAACATAGCCATGGGATAATATACGGAATGGGGCAAGACCAAAGCAACAGGCTTTTCGGGGTTACAATTGCCCAATTGGCTTCCAAGCAGTGCCGCTCCTCGTCTTAATTCACCATAACTAATGCTTGCCGAATTACCTATCAATGCCGGCTTAGAAGGATTTTTTGCCGCCACAGATTCAAAATGCTCCCAAACAGACTTTTCCAACCAATCCGAACCCATCTCAAAGCAGGGATGTGCAATTGGTCCGTTCCAATCCAGGGGTGGTACAGCTCCTATTAACTTACTTTGTTCTTCCATAGGTCAATGGTGGTATCCGGGAAGTTTAAGGGCAGGGTGCATCCCGCAGTAATGAAGGAAGGAATAATTTCACATTCACCTTCCAACAACTGACTTGTGCTTAAACCGGGCCAATGATTGGCTTCAATAGGAACATTCCAACTTCTTTCGTAATGAATAGTGTGATTAGAAGGAATAGCTTTCCATAAAAAACCGGGTAAATCGGAACCGTGCAGGTGTATCACGGAAGTTTGGGCCGGCAAATTGGAAACCGGCGGAAAATCGTATCGGTAAAAAAGTTCTTCAAACCCTCCGGGCTGTTGGCTTAACCATCCCGATTGGCCAATGGCATAAAACAATCCATCGGCATCAGACAGCGCTACAATAGCCTGTTGAGTATTCTCGAGTAGGATAGTAAGTGCTTTGTTCAAAACATCCGGCTTGGTTTGGTACAAGTATTCAAAAGCAGGAAAACCCACTAATTGCAACAACTGTGTACTTGGACTAAACAAAGTAAACAATATTGGCTGTTTCCCTGAACTAGCCCACTTTACCTCTTGCAAAGCAATACGCGATTGCTCCAACTGAGCACCAATGGTTGAAAAAACGGATAGCTTTTCCAACTGTTCAATTCCCTGATTTACCAAACTTCTTCTTCCGGCCAAGTTCCCATCCCAATGGCTTTCAAAACCATAATCTTGTACTTGCCAGGTGCTAGCCGGTGTAATTTTTATCAAATCCATGTTAAACCGGCGCTGAAACTCAAGTACTGCCTTAGCCAAGGACTTTCCATCCTGATCCTGCTCCGGAAAATGTTTCCAAAAAGCAACTCCGGCACATGGCAACATCGACTTCATGGCTTCAAAGGTAGCCTTATGCCGCTAATTCCGCGGTAATTCTTGCCTATTCGTTATACAAAAAGCAAGAGAATGAACAATCCCTATTACAAATCGAACCTACGGAGGTGCTCCGGCATTTTTTCAGGAGCCTCAATAGTGTCAATGGTTTCATTGTCGCGAATAACATGGGTGTTGGATTGAAGGTCAATCATTACCACTTTGGGTCGCATTTGAATAAACTGCATCCATTGGGTCATGTTATAGGCTCCAACTTTGTGAACCACCACCTGGTCGCCTTTGTTCAATAAAGGCAAATTAACCGATTCCCTTACTACGTCAATATTCATGCAGAGCGGACCATACAAAACCATGTCTTCGCTGTGGTGCGAAAACTCTTGCGCCGGACTAATCTTATGTTCATACCAAAACGCAGTAAATAGAATATTCACTCCAAAGTCCATGATGGTTGCTCTTCTTCCATCACTCAATCGCTTGGTAGCAATAACGCTACCCAACAAGTAACCGGCATCATCAATTAAAACCCTGCCTGATTCTAAAATTAACAAGGGCAATTCGTCGCGTTGAAAACCAACATTTAGAATAGTGGAAGTAATTACTTCGGCGAAATCATCAACACTGGGCACAATGTCAGCTCCGGGTAAATACGAACCTTTCAGGGTATTGGCACTTGGAAATCCACCACCCAAATCGAGGTATTGGATGGCTTTCCCAAATTTGTTTTTAATGCCCAGGGCCAGGTCCGACAATTTGTAAGCAGCCACACCATAAGCCGAAGGGGTCAACATAAAGGTTCCAATATGACAGTGTAAGCCTATTAAATCCAATTTGGGCGATGCCATAATTTTCAAAATAGCATTCCAGGCTTGTCCACTTTCATAATTAAA
>JAIBAJ010000170.1 GCA_019695265.1 Bacteroidia bacterium
TTAGATGAGTTTATTCGCAAATATTACAAAAACCAATTGTTGCGAGGACTCATCTATTGCCTAACCTTGTTTTTCGGATTTTTCCTGGTGGTGAGTGTGGCAGAATACTTTGGAAACTTCTCCAGCACCGTACGAACCCTGCTTTTCTATTCCTTTTTGGGCATCAATGGTTTAGTACTGGTTCGTTACATACTTTTCCCACTGTCAAAACTTTACCGACTGGGCGAAACCCTTAGCTACGAACAAGCCGCCTCCATTGTCGGGCAACACTTTTCCAATGTAAACGACAAACTGCTGAATGTTTTGCAATTGAACAACCAATTGCAAGAGTTAAAGGATCAGCAATCCCTGGTATTATTGGAAGCCAGCATTAACCAAAAAACATTGGAATTAAAACCGGTTCCATTTGTTGCTGCTATCGATTTTTCAGAAAACCGAAAATACCTGGTTTACCTTGGACCTATCTTCGGGATAGTATTGGCCATTTTTCTGGTTTGGCCATCGGTTTTTACTGAAAGTACTAACAGGTTGGTACGCCACAATGAGTACTTTGAGCCTATAGCACCATTTTCATTTAAAGTAATGAATTCCAGCCTGCAATGTGTCCGGCATGAAGACTTCACCTTGGACATTCGTTTGGATGGAACAGAAATTCCCAATGAAGCTTACATTGAAGTTGGTGACGCCCGATACAAATTGGAAAAAGAAAACCTTACCACCTTCCATCATACTTTTCACAGCGTCCAAAAAAATACCCGATTCCGCTTCCTGGCCGATGGATTTTATTCCAAAGAAATGGAATTGATTGCCTTGCCCAATCCGGTATTGCTTAATTTTGAAATTAAACTGGACTACCCGTCTTATACCGGTAAAAAAGATGAAGTCGTAGCCAATTCCGGTGATATTACCGTTCCGTTTGGAACAAAAGCATCTTGGACCTTCCGAACCAAAGATTCCCGTAGTTTAAAACTGAGTTTTAACGATACTTCCTATGCCCTTTCGCCATCCGATGGTGGCAACTTTCATTGGAATGGAAACCTTCGTCAAAACAAAACATATAGTATTACCGCTTACAACGAGTATTTCAAAAGCAAGGACAGTGTTAAATACTACATTGCCGTTATTCCCGATTTATACCCAACCATTTCCTTGGTTGAACAAAAAGACAGCACTTCTTCCAAACGCTTGTTTTTTACCGGAACCGTTGGGGATGACTATGGATTCAAAAAATTAAGTTTTACCTATTCCTTTCTCGATAAAAAAGACAGCACCGGAAAACCCGCCCCCAATCAAAAATCAGTGGATGTTCCAATTACCAACACCAAGAAACAGGACGATTTCTTCCATGTTTGGGATTTACGCGGATTGGATGTAAAACCGGGCGATCAATTGGAATACTATTTTGAAATTTTCGATAACGATGGGGTTTCAGGAAGTAAAAGTACCCGAAGCGAAAAAAAGGTATTTAAAATCCCTTCTCTTAACGAATTGGCTGACCGAAACGAAAAAAAATCGGATGAAATAAAAAAAGACCTGCAATCCAGCATTTCCATGGCCAAACAAATTCAAAAACAGTTGGCCGACCTCAACAAAAAGATGATGGAAAAGAAAAGCCTGAGCTGGGAAGATAGAAAGCAAATGCGGGAATTAATGGAAATGCAAAAGGAATTAGAACAAAAGGTTGACGAAGTAAAAAAGGAAAACCTGGAAAAAAACCAGGAACAAAGCGAATTTAGAGAGGTAGATCCGGAAATAATAGAGAAACAACAGGAAATTCAAAAACTGTTTGATCAGGTAATGACCGAGGAAATGAAGAAAATGATGGAGGAAATGCAACGTCTGATGGATCAAATGGACAAAGACAAGGCTCAGGAAATGATGGACAAAATGAAACTGAGCAATGAAGATATTTCCAAAGAACTTGACCGGACCCTGGAATTATTCAAAAAGCTGGAATTAGAACAAAAGATGAACCAAGCCATCGAAAAAATGGATGAATTGGCAAAAAAACAAGAAGAACTCTCACAACAAAGCGAACAAAAAGACAGCGATGAGAACCAATTAAAAGAAGAACAAGACAAATTGAACAAAGAGTTCAATGATATGAAAAAGGAAATGGATGAGCTGGAAAAACAAAGCCAGGAATTGGGAGAGAAAATGCCAATGGATCAATTGGAGCAAGACAAAAAAGAAGTAGGGGAAGAAATGGAAAAAAGCTCCGAACAACTTGAAAACAAAAAGAAGAAACAAGCTGCACAATCCCAAAAGAAAGCCTCGGAAGGAATGCAAAAAATGGCTCAAAAAATGAAGAGCATGATGGAATCAATGTCTGCCGAAGCCGCAGAAGAAGATTTGAAAGCATTGCGAGAAATCTTAGAAAACCTGCTTAAACTTTCGTTTGACCAGGAAAGCCTGATCGGAGTAACAAAAAACACCAGCATTAACGACCCAAACTACACTAAAATAGCACGTCAACAACAAAAATTACGTGATGATAGCCAGGTAATTCAAGACTCCTTATTTGCACTTAGCAAACGTATTACCCAAATACAAAGTACCGTAAACAAAGAAATCAATGCCATCAACGACAACATGCGAAAATCCATTACCAGTTTGGCCGATCGAAATGTTGCACAAGCCCAAACCAAACAACAGTTTGCCATGACCAGCATCAATAATTTGGCACTCTTACTTTCGGAAATAGAACAACAAATGGCCCAAAGTCAAAGCCAAAGCCAATCTTCCGGAAAAGGAAGCTGTAAAAAACCGGGCAAAGGCCAACCCAAACCATCGGCTGCCAACATGAGAGCTATGCAAGAACAACTCAGCAAACAGCTTCAAAAAATGAAAGAAGGAATGGAAAAGGGAGGACAAAAGCCGGGGGACAAAAAAGGTAGTGGGCAGAATGGCAGCATGAGCAAAGACTTGGCTAAAATGGCCGCACAACAAGAAGCAATTCGGCAAATGATGAACGATATGATGAAAAAGCAAGCCGGTAAAGATGGAAAAATGGATAAGGGACAACAAGGAAATTTAGGTCGGATGGCAGAGTTGATGGAGCAAAACGAAACAGACATGGTCAATAGAAATATTACCAACGAAACATTGAAACGTCAACAAGAGATTTTAACCCGGCTTCTGGAGGCCGAAAAGGCTGAGCGTGAACGCGGTGAAGAAGAAAAACGGGAGTCTAAAGAAGCAAAAAATCAGGAGTATAGTAACCCTGCCCTATTTTTAGAGTATAAGCGAAAAAAACAACTTGAAAACGAACTGCTAAAAACAATACCATTGGGCATGCAGCCGTTTTACAAAGAGAAAGTGAATACTTATTTTAATTCGATTGAATAATACGTCAATTATTGCAGAACAGATGGCAAGTCAACATTTGAATTTCCCTTCCAAAAGCGAAAATATTTCCTTGGTTGAAAAACTGATTGATGAGGTTTGTGCCAAGTATAGCGTGAACGAGGATCATTATGGAAATATTTTGGTTGCGGTTACCGAGGCGGTAAACAATGCCTTGTACCATGGAAATAAACTAAATCCGGATAAATTGGTTGACATCTCCTTTGTGCCAAAAGATCCAAATACTTTGGTTTTTACAATTACCGACCAGGGAGAAGGTTTTGATATTGCCGCATTGCCCGACCCAACTAATCCGGAAAACCTGGAGAAAATAAGTGGACGTGGAGTTTTTCTTATGAAAAGCCTAAGCGACGACATTACCTTCAACAACGATGGAAGAAGCGTTGAAATGCAATTTAAATTAAACTAGTTTCTTTCTCCATACATACTTAAAAGGCCGAACAAAATAGTTCGGCCTTTTTTTTGGGGCTGGCATTTTCCAAAATACATCTGTTGTACCGTTTGTTTACCGGTAGAGGTTGAGAAGAATTACCAAGCTTAGGACTTGCACCCCGGGCAACGATTGGAGCAAGTACCCCACAGCCCCGATCCCAATCGGGGCGAGGAGTACTGCGGAAAGCGTGACCCGAACGCCCATTTGAGGAAGTTGAAGTTTGAACTAAAACTTAGTTGGGCGGAGGGGGCCCGCATAAAAAACAAACTATTTAACAATAAAAATTGGAACAGAAACCCGGTGCCTTACTGCATCTAGGGTAGTACCCAATAATATATCTTTCAGCATACGATGACCATGAACACCCATCACCAGCAAATCGGAATTAAATTCGGTTACCAATACCGGAATTCTTTCCTTGGGGCTTCCATAACCCAACACATAAGAGGCCCGGTAACCATTAACGCTAAGCTCTGCTATGTACTCCTGAATATAGGACGTATCGGTTTGAGTTTCCTTATCATGAATATGATGGCCGTACATGCGAGCTCCCGCAGTTTCAACAATATGTATTAAGCGGTAATCGGCTTGTTTTCCACCCTGGCGTATTGCCTCTTTGATAGCCAATACATCCTTGTCGGAAAAGTCGATGGTAATAGCTATACGACGGTAGCTTTCAGGATGACTGAGATCGATTTGCTTTAACACACCATGTGGAGAGCCATAACTTTTGGGCTTATGCGATTTAAGCAACGGTTTGATAGAAATATAGGCCAATAAACCCAAGGCTGCTATTGCCGCAGGAATGGCAGTAAGGCAAATAACCCAGGGTGAGGCAGATGACTGAATCCAGGATTCTAACTCGTTTATTACCAACCGTATGTTCAATCCAACAATAACCAAGGCTATTATCCAGGAAA
>JAIBAJ010000171.1 GCA_019695265.1 Bacteroidia bacterium
CAAAGGATTTGAAAATGAAGCCATTCCAACAGTTTCCCTTCAAGGGCATTTCCCTGAAAAACCTTCCCAATTTTTTAAAATCCATCCCGATCGCGATACCATACTTCACGGAAAAGAAGGAACCACCTTGTATCTTCCGGCAGGCAGTTTGCTTAGTGCTGCCGACATTGTTCAAATTGAATTAAAAGAATTCTACACTTTCGCCGACTTAATGAAAAACGACCTGCATACCGCTAGCGATGGCTCCATGCTCCATACCGGCGGAACGATATACCTCGATGCTAAAGAAACAAATTCCAATGGCAGTGCCGTGGCAATTAATTCTGAAAAAGGAATTGGGGTAGATTTTACCCTGGGTAAAACCGATCCGGATATGCGAATTTTTATAAAAAATCCCGAAGAAGAAGAATTGAACTGGATTCCCGCAAGGTATACCAAGCATATCATAACTAAAACTGTCACCTGGACAGATGGGGAAGGCAATATTATTTCCGAAGCAGAAGCACTGGAAAGAATAAACAGAATCAAAGCCTATGAAAAAGAGCAGATTGCTCAAAAAAAGATGCAGGAAGAGTTAGCAAAACAAGAAAAAGAGTTAAGCAGATTTGACGAAAAATTAAAAGTGTACGATCTTGGCTATATCAATTGCGATAAATTTCCTGAAGAACAGATGAAATCGATGCAAGCCAAGGCTGACGTACGTTATACTGCAACTTATTACCTGGTTTACAAGGATGTTAGGGGCTTGATGAAAGGCCACCAATTGGGCAATAAAATCGAATTCGGCATGGTTCCTCAGAATCGTCCTGCAACCCTTATTGCAGTTGCATTTGACGGCCCACAGGCCTACTTTTTCAGAACTGAATTGTCGCCTGATTCCCCCATGCCGGAAGTTAAATTACAAGCCTCCAATGAAAAGTTTGTAGACCAGCAATTGGCTCTTTTGAAATAACATTCAACTGAATGGGATTCGTTGATGGTATTGAGTTTTTTGAATTTGGCGGGTCCCATTCGCATGAACAGTTTAGGTAATAAAAAGTTGGGGAAGGCTCATGGTCGGGCTTTCGGCGGTAGTCCTCGCCGCCCTTCGCTAGCGCGGCGGGCGCCTGCGGGCTACCTGCCTCTATCCCTACCCGGACCGAACCCCAAAATTTCACCCTTCGTCCAACTTGATATTGTTTCAAGGGTTTAGTATTGAGGAACATCTACAAACTTCCCTTCCGTAATAGAATGCTCAACTCCATTAATAGCATCTTTCGCCTGAATTGAGAACCTACCCGATACTTTTCCATTCCCAAATTCCGTAATTTCAACAGTCCCCGAATTTCCTTGAATATTTTGTGAACTTCCATTATCATTAATAAAATGCTGGAATTTTGACCCTGACATACTACTCGATTGAGGCTGAATTGCATAATAACCGGATTGGGTACCATAAATATCCAAAGCTATGTTTTTATAATTGGTACCATCAGAACCTTGCCATTCAATTCGGATATGATCAGCACTAATGTAACGCCATTCTGCAGTTACAGCCATGGAAGTATTATCCAAAGAAAAACAAAAATTCCCGCCTTCACATGCCGTATCGCTTGTGTTTGGATCGTTCTTTTTACAGGCAGAGAAAAATAGAATGGGCAGTAGAATCAGGTAAAGAGTTTTTTTCATAGCAATTATTACACAAAGTTATTTCAATTATGTTTTATTCCTGTCACTATTTTAAGGGTATATCCACCGTGACGGTTGTTCCTCGTCCTAAACTGGAATCAAAATGTATACTACCTTGCAAAAACTCCACTCTGGAATACAAATTTCTCAGGCCAATCCCTTCAAAATCCTGAATCTTTGAAGTGTCAAAGCCTTTTCCATTATCTTCAACCATTAAGGTAATTTCATTATCGTGGCGAATTAATTGAATGGTAACATGGTTAGCTTCGGCATGCTTAACAATATTGCTAACAATTTCCTGTAAAACCCTAAACAAAATAGTCTCAGTAGTTTGCTCCAAACGCTCATTTAAGCCAACAATTTCCAAATCTACCTTCAATTTATCGGTGGAAGATATCCGTTGAACAAACTCTCTAACAGCCGAATTTAATCCCGACCTAATCAAGGCATTCGGCATCATGGAATGAGAAACAGACCGAACTTCCTTTACGGTTTCATCAACTAAACCTATCATACCGGTAAAACGTTCTTGCTCTTCTTGACTTTTAAAATTAACTCCGGTTTCCAAGCTGGACAATTGTAGTTTTAAAGCCGAAACCATTTGTCCAACACCATCATGTAAATCCTTGGCAATTCTAATTCTTTCCTTTTCTTCTGCTTCAATTATGGCTCTGTTTTTTTGTTCTTGCAATTTTAAAATTTCAGCATCCATTATTGACTTTTGTTTGCTCTTGTTTCGAATATAAACCAAGGAAAAAACCAAAGCCAGTATAATCAACAACCCAAATACCACTGCAATTACTCCATTCTTTTGAACCAATTTTAACTCCTGTGTAGCAGTTTGTTCTTTGAGTTTTACATTTTCCAATTCCTTTTTCTCCGTTTGGTACTTTACCTCCATTTCCGCTAAAGTGGACCTATTATCGGCAGATAAAATGGAATCCTTTAGGGCGGAAAATTGTTTTTGTAATTCAAAACCGGATTTATAGTCGCCCATTTCTGCATAAATCAACGATAGCATTTCATAGCTTTCCATGATCGGATTTCGTTGGTTGAACTTTTTCGAAAGTTGAATGGTTTCTTCCAACAAGGCAATGGCCTTTTTATAGTTTTTTTCTTTCCAAAAGGCTTGAGCCAGGCTTTCTTTACCTAAAATCACTACTATGGAGAAATCCTGGGTTGAAGCGATTTTTCCACCCTCTTCAATCATGGCTTTCCCCTTTTGTAACTGTCCACTTTCAACCAATGAATTCCCCACTTTAATAAGCATATCAGCAATCCCATTGGAATCACGGTTTGAACGATAAATAGCCAATGCTTTTTCATAATATTCGATGGATTCCTTAAACCGGTCTTGGTAATATGCCATAAAACCAAGATTGTTATAAGCTATAGCAATGATGAAATTATCCTCCTTGTCTATTTTATTACTGATTCCAATGGTTTTAAGCAAGTATTTCCGGCTTTCTTCTGTTTGATCCATCATTGAAAAAACCTCAGCGATATTATTGTAGGTTGCCCCCATCCCATAGTAATTGGATTCGGCCTGGTAGCGTTTCAAAGCCTGGTAATAATCATTGATTGCTCCTTTCAGGTTGTTTCGAATTCGTTTCAAGGTAGCCATGTTGTTCAAAACAGAGGCCATCATTTGGTTGCTATTTTCAGTCTGAGCAATTTGAAAAGCCTTTTTATAACAAGCTTCAGCTTCATCCAACTTGTAATGATTTTTAAACACCACCCCTCTTTCATTTAAGGCCAAACAATAGCCCAATTGGTCTTTACAAGCCAAGGCAAGCTCCTCAGCTTGCCTAAGATAGGCAAAAGCCTTGGTACTGTCATTACTGCGGTATTGCCAAGCCAAGGCATTCAGGGCCTCTACCTTCACGGTATCTATTTTCGTTCGTGCAATAAGCTTTTGCAGGCTATCTACCACCTCCGGATTTTGAGAAAAACCAGAAATCGAAAAAAGCAGAAGAAAAAGTGGAATGGATAAAACGGTAGTTAATTTCATGTCAGGCAAATATATTGGGTTTCTCTTTACTTTTTTTTCTAAGAAGTTTAAAAGAATCTTTACTTTTTCTTGTGTGGTTATTTGGATTTCAATACATTTGATTCCTTTTTAATTTTTGATAAAACCAATGAAAAAACTGTTACTAAGTCTTTCCACCTTTTTACTTTGTTATCAGCTTGCAAGCGCGCAAGCACCCAATGCCCTTAATTACCAAGCGGTAGCCCGTGACAATGCGGGACAAATAATTGCCAACCAAAATGTTAGCATTCGTTTTAGCATTTTAGATGGAAGTCCAACCGGTTCCATTCTTTTTTCAGAAACACATTCTGCGACCACCAACACCTTGGGTTTATTTACCACCAGTATTGGAGGGGGAACAGCCATTTTAGGCAGTTTTTCAACTATCAATTGGGGTGTGGGCGGCAGTAAATGGTTAAAAGTTGAGTTGGATCCAAATGGTGGATCAACCTATTCCTTGCTGGGAACTTCACAATTATTGAGTGTTCCGTATGCCTTGTATGCTGCAACTTCCGGCTCAGGTGGTTCAGGTGGAGTAACCGGTCCTACCGGACCAACCGGACCAACCGGTGGAGGTAGTGGAACAGGTGCAACCGGACCAACCGGACCTAGCGGGCAAAATGGAGCAACCGGGGCAACAGGTGCAACAGGTGCAACAGGAGCCAATGGACTTAATGGTGCAACCGGTGCAACCGGTGCAACTGGTGTAACAGGACCTACCGGTTCAGGTGGAAGTGGTACAGTAAGCTTAGATCAAGCCTATGACAATGGAGGAGCAGGACTTGGAAGAACCATCACAGTAGATGCTGGTCCGGTTACCCTAAACGCTGCCGGCACCGGCACACCCGGAGTTGGTTTAATAGTTAACCAAACCGGAACTGCTACAGCCGCCATTGGTGCTATCCTAACCGGAACCGGAAATGCTATTAATGCAGTTTCAAACAATGCTTCCAACACTACATCAACTATTCAGGCAACCACTACTAGTTCTAC